>JALYJY010000016.1:0-9637 GCA_030775045.1 Pseudomonadota bacterium
TGGCGGATCTGCATCAGGTCGCCGTGCTCCACATCCGCCACGTCGTGGCGCATCAGCAGCAGGTCGCAATGGCCGTTGATCGCGGTCAGCAGGTTGTTGAAGTCATGCGCCACGCCTCCCGCGAGCTGGCCCACCGCCTGCATCTTCTGGGACTGGGCGAACTGTACCTCCAGGTTTTTCTGCTCTGTCACGTCGATGAAATGAAGGATCAGGCCCCTGGCGTTTTCCATCCGGCGGACATAGAGATGGACAACGATCTCGCGGGTCCCCTGCAAGCGGACTTCCAGGGGCGACGCCACACCGCCGTCAGCCAGTATTTTTTTCAGATAATTGTCCCCTGCCCTGCGGTCTTCCGGGCGCATCAGGTCCGTGACCGGCCGTCCGGACAGGTTGCCCTGGTCCAGCCCCAGCATGGCCACAAACGCCTTGTTGCAGTCCGTGATCCCGGCCTGCCCGTCCACCAGCGCGATGGCCACCGGCGCATCCTCGAAAAAACGCTGGAATCGCTGCTCTGAAAGGCGCAGGGCTTCCTGCTCCTGCCGCACTTCCTCGCGCGCCTCGTAATGCTCCGTAACGTCCTCGACCCGCCAGCTGACATAGCCGGGCCGGTTCGGGATGGGTCTGGCCTGGACATCATGCCATTCCTGGCGGCTGCCGGCGCTCCGGACAGGGAAAACGGCCCCCATGGGTTTTCCTGCATGGGCGGCCTGGCGCATGGCCTCCACACGCTGCCTTGTCTGGGGATCGGTGCCATAGCGGGCCAGGACCGCCGCCTCAACCCCCTGTTCGTCCGGGGTCACCAGTGTCCAGAAGCTGTTGCCGACAAAGACCGTGTGGCCGCCCGCATCGGTAATGGCGCGGCCAGAATTGGCCGTCTCAAAGGCCTCGATGATCAGGTTACGCTCGGCCTTGACATCCAGAAGGGCCCGGTAGATCGCTGACAGCAGAAAAACAGACAGGATGACCGTCAGACCCAGGATGGCCCAGGGAAGCCAGAACAGGCCCGGAACCCAGGACGCGAACAGGATGGCCAGCAGGGCCAGGACCGTGATACCGGCCGTTCCCGCCGCCATCATGCCCCAGACGCGCCTGACAAAGGGGTTCCGGAAACTCTTCCTGATATCCCGGCCTGTCATGACCTGCCTCCGCCTCCGATCCCATGAGGCTTAGGGTCCAAACCCCGTCAGGTCAAGGGCCTTGAGCACGCACGATGTTATGAATAACGATCGCCGCTGTGGCTGATACGTTCAGGGACTGGATCTGACCGCTGCCCCTGATAGTGACCAGGCTTTCACAGGCTTCCAGCGTGGCGGCAGGCAGTCCGGATTCCTCATTGCCCAGAACAATGGCCAGCGGGCGGTTATCCATCTTCACGTCGGACAGGTTTTTCGCATCGGGAGCCAGCGCCGTGCCGATGACATGATAGAACGGCCTCATGCGTTTCAGCAGGCCCGCAAAGCGCACGGCGCGGGACAGGGTCACGTACTCCAGCCCCCCTTCGGCCACGCGCCACGCAGCCTCTGACGGGCCGGCCTGTTCCGGGTGGTCGGACAGCACCAGGGTCTCGATCCCGAAAAAGGCACAGGTCCGCGCAATAGCGCCCAGATTGTGGGGATTACCCACGCCATCCAGCATCAGGATGGGCTTGCGGCCGGGCGCCAGACGGCGGGCGGATTCCAGGTCAAAGGCCTCCACAGTCTTCGGCCGGGTCAGGGCCAGGATGCCGCCGTGCAGCACGCTGCCGTTGATGCGCTCCATCTCCGCCGCGTCCGACAGGCGATAGGGTTTGCGCTCCGCCGCCATAACCCTGCAGAACTCACCGGCCCCGGTCTTCACGCGATCTTCATAGTACAGGCGCTCCACACGCCCGGGATCGCGGGAAAACAGGGCCCGGACAGCCGGAAGGCCGGCCACACGGAACAGCTTGCCCAGCTCCGGCGGCGGCGTTGAGGGAGCCGCAGAGGTCATGACCCGCATGCGATGGCCGGACGGTCTGGAGCCAGGGGGCCGGTGGCCTCCCGGACGGGAGCGATCGGGACGATTCATGGCTGGTATCCACCTCGTCTCAAAAAGGAAAAGCCGCGCCAGTCAGCGCGGCTGCCCATTCATGCTGACAGAAATGTAAGGGGTTAACCTTGCCGTGCCTTGTAGCGCGGATTCTGCTTGTTGATAATGTACACGCGGCCCTTGCGGCGCACGATACGGCACGCCTTGTGGCGCAGCTTCAGGCTTTTCAGGGAATTGGCGACCTTCATGACACAACCCGTCCGGACAGATGTAAAACCGGGCGGAAGATAACGGCGCCGCCACCGCATTGTCAATCCTGATTTCCCCGGCCGTGGATTCGCCCCAGATCCTGCCTGTCTTTTTTCCGATTACTTTCATCCGGATGGTATAGGCTTCTGTGGATATACGGACAGGCGGAACGGCAAGACAGGATCAGACGATGACAGGAACAGGGCACGACACACAGACAGGACCCCGGCAGGCAGCAATGTGGACGCCGCGAGAGTTATCCTCCACCATTGCCATGCGTCTGCTGGAAAAAACAGATAATCCCTTGGCCGAGGCTGAAATCCGGCAGTATTCCCGTGCGCTTCTGGGTGCATACCTTCTGGACGTCGTGCATAAAAATCCGGGCTCTACCCTTACATTTACAGAAGATCACGCTGTCAGCACCCTTGCAGAACTGGGTGAAGCAGCCCTCCGCTACCGCGATGCACTTCACGACAGCCGCCGCCCCAAAGCTGACGGGGCTGAAAAAAAAGCCGCAGAAAAAAACGCGGACAAGACCTATGCCGTCCTCGAGACATGGGTTTCCAGACACTGGAGTGACAGTGTTACGGAGAATACCCTGGCAAGGCCAGATCTTGTTGATGAGATGGTTTTTTCCCTTTTCAGAAAAATCCGGTCTGAAAAAATCCGCACCAATAAAAAGGGCGAAATTGTCATCAATGCCCTGGCCCAGCATATCGGGGAGGCCGATGTGCGGATGCTTGAGGACGAGTATACTCCACCGTCAGCGCCAGACGAAAATGAAGACAGGCCCGGACTTTTCTCACGTTTTTTTTCCGGTCTGAAAAAATTTTTCGGGCAACAGCCTGCCCCGCCTGCCAATCCCGCTGTGAACCAGAGAGCTGAAAAACAGTACTGGCACGACCTCAGGACCCGGGCCTGGCGCATCAGACTGTCCCTGGAAAAACTGGTCTGGGCAGAACCAGACGCAAAAGAACAGCATCTGAAAGCCCTGGGGCGTGAGGCTGCCGCTGTCCTCGAGCCACATCCCCTGGATGTCGAGTTTATCTCCCGCGAAGACGGATCCTGGTCTGTGGAAACCCGCAGGACCCGATGGGAACAGCTGAAAACCCTGGGGCCTGAAAGGGGCCTCCATCCCTGGATGGTGGAGACTTTTGACAATATCCTGCTCAGAAGCGCGGACCTGAAACAGGCGGCCTGGACTGCCCGTCGTCTGGGAATGTCCTATGGCCATGCTCCTTCCAGACTGAAGGTGAAACATGCCAGGTCCGCTTCTGAAATCGCCGCCAGGGATCTGGCTGCCAGCCTGAACCAGACCTGGAACAGGTCCCGGAACAGAGAACAGTACAACAGGGACCAGCTGGCCCTGGAAATACAGTCCGCTCTTGGTGAATTCTATAACCGGACACCTCTGGTCCGGCCGGATACTGCAGCCTTTGCCAGACTGCGCCTGATGGCCGGCCAGAGCAAGGTCAATGCCACAGCGGTCTCGATGCTGGAAGACATCCGGCGCGGGATGGAGCAGCATATCGGGGACATCTGCAGATCCTTTTTCGGACCATATCATGACAGGCCGGTGCACGCCCGGGATGTAAAGGCTGTTGCACTGCCGGATGCGAAAATCCTGGCTGAAACCCTTTTCACGCTCTGGCCGGACGAAAACCTGCGCCAGGAGGTCATGACCGAAATCCGCACGCGCCACGGACAGCTTTTCAATGCTTTTCTGTCTGCCATGCCAAAAACCCGCGGCCAGCGGAAAAATAACGGGACAATCGGGATCCATCCCGATGACGAAGCTCGCGTCACCGGGATTCTGCGGACCCCCGTCCTGAAACTTATGGATCAGGCCACAGAAGTCTTCAGGGCCATTGGCCAGGAATCCAGCGCCGTTTCCGCTGCACTGATCACGTCCTGGAAAAACCCGTACCTGAGGCAGGCTCACGACATGGTGGCGCTGCGCAAGGCCATCCGGGTGACAGCAGTGTTCCCGGAACACAGACAGGATGCCCTGCTGGCAGGAATCGGCCAGGAACTCGTCATGAACAATGTTCCCGCAGAGGCCCTGGACCCACTGCGCGCGCAGGTGACCAGACTGCGCCCTGTTCTGGGCCTGCTTCAGACCCCCGGCCAGGAACAGGCTGTGGCTGCCCGCCTTTTCATGCACACACAGGACAGGCAGGTTTATGCCACAGTGAACGGCGTTCTGTCGGACCTGGCCCGCAAAGGACATATTCCGCAGGATACTCCCCTGGTCATTGCCCGCACCCTGGAGAAACTGGAACAGGCCTCGGCCAGACTGGGCGAGGTTCTGGACAGCAGCACGCCGGACAGAAGACTGTCCGTCTCGTTGCGGTTTTATTATCCCGACAGGACGTTCCGGGAAGCCGTTCTCCACCTTCTGTCCACAGAAGGAAAAGACAGCTGGTCCCTGCAGCGACTGGAAAAAGACTGGAACAGGATCGACAGCCTGCCCGGCGCACTGGACGGTCCTGGCGCCCAAGCCACTGTCAATGAGCTTTACGCATCCTGGCCGCTGTCGGGTGACAGAATCGCCGCCATGCTGGACCGGCAGTATCCTGCAAAAGCGGACAGTTTCCGTCGCCACTGGCAGGTTTCAGTGGTTTCAGACCACAGCAGGACCACCCTCAATGCCCTGAAAGAAGTCCGCTCTGCAGGCCACAAGGCCCTGCCTCTCTCCTCCGCCCTGGATCTGTACATCCATGATGATACCCTGCGCAATGCGGTTCATCTGGATATTGCCGCAAATGACCAGACAGGTTTTGCCGGTACCCTTGTGCATCACCACACCCTGCTGCGCCAGCTCGCCGGGCGTGTCAGCGCCTCTGACGGACAGGACCTGCGTATCCTGAAGGATTTCTGGTCCTCATGGCCCAGGGAAGCAGATCAGGCCGCTGTCCTGCGCACCCTGGACAGACTGGCTGCCGAGGGTCATATCCCGGTCCGGAACATGGCACAGTTCCACAAGGTTCTGGAACGTGAAACCGCAACAGCCCGGATCTTTGCAAAACGCATCATCGGGTCACAGAATGCCTTTCTGGAAACGGTGGCCCATCACTATGAAAAAGATCCAGTGCGCTGGGACACCCTGTCACAGGGGGTCCGCAATCACCTGATGCAGTTCATGTCCCGGCCCCAGGCGGACAGCGTGATACAGAAACTGGATTACGACCGGACTGAAATCGGAAACCTGATGAAAAAAATCGCGGCTGGGCCGGGTGATGCCTTCCAGGCCGCCATGGAACTGTATGGCCGAATTTCTGACAGCAGTGTCCGGGAAAGAATTGTTCAGTGCCTGGAGCAGACAGAAAGCCTGCAAAAGGCCCGGATCCAGCCTTTCCGGGATGCCCTCGATCTGGCCCCCGTTCTTGGACAGGCCGCTGAAAAACTCTCCCGTCCCGGCGCTTTCCTGTCTGATATTCTGGCAGTGAAAGATATTGGCCCCGTTCATACCCGGCATCTGGCAGAAAAAGAAATTTCACGAAAGCTTGCCCCCGAAGCCCGTGAGCGGATGTATGATGTACTGTCAAGATTCCGCAGTGCTGAAAACGCCCTTGTAAAAGAGGATGTGCAGTCTGCCCTGGGCAACCTGTTCAGGAATTTCCGCTCACCGCGAGAACAACAGACCGTACTGGAAAATCTGGAAGCAACGTTTGCTCCTGGCAAGGCCGGACATGATGTTTTTGTCCGGTTCAGGACAGCTGTTAAAACCTGCTCGGAAACTGCAAACAAAGTCACTGCCGCTGTGAACCAGGCAGGTACAGGCAAGACCACAGCCGGAATTCTTCTGGAACTCCAGGCCGCCTGGGGAAAGCTGCCGCTGCAGAATCGCAATTTCCCCGGCCTGGCTGCGGCACTGGAATCCCTGACCGGAAACGATGCATGCATGCATCAGTTCTCTGAAGCCGGATATCACATGGACAAGCTGGTTCGATCCCTGGACAATGCGAGCAAACTGCGTGACGCTGTCCGGGCAATCTGGCGCTGGACAAAAGGCGCGGCGCAGAAAACCATTATCCGGTTGCTGGAAGAACAGGGAGTGGCAGTCAGCCACATCAGCGCTTTCCGGGAGCAATGGAATTGCGTCGACAGGATTGCAAGAAGCGCAGCAATCCTGTCCGGATATGCGTCGGCACTGGTTCAGCCCCACGTCTCCCTGTACAATACAGACCCTGCTGTCAGGGAACGTCATGCCGCTGAACTTCAGCACTGGGTTGATCCTGAGACCTGCAAAACTTACAGGGAGCGTCAGGAAAGGCTTGATATTGTTGTCATAAGATGTGTCGATGCCATTATCAAAGGCCGGATACCGGATCCGGAAACGCTGAAAAGGCTTCAGCAGCTGTGCCCCAACTCCCACAGCGTTATTGCCATGGCGGGGCACGTCGAACAGCTGGCTACAAAAACACGGGCTGAAAAAAGCGCCATCATCGAGAAGAAGCTGAAAAATGCCAGAACCAGTGCGATGAATTGGGAAGAAACGCTGAAAGACATGACAGACCGGAAGGCGCCCTGCGATACCGAGGCCAGAAGACTTCTGCAGGAAAGCTGGACTATTGTGGCTGAGCTGACCGCAGAACAGGCTGAACATGCGCGGACAATCGCCGAAAGTCACGAATTCCTGAAAGCCCTGAAAACAGGACGCCTGGAACGCTTTTTTGTGTCCGCCGGCGTCATATCTTCCGCACAGCTTTCCCCGGACAGGGTCGCCCTCAGGGCACAGGCCTGATGTGACAAGTGTTGTCAGGGTGGTGTGTCCTGGGCCATAAAGGTCCCATGACACAGCCAGCCACTGCTCTTCCGAAAGCCTCTCTGGGAGAAATACACGCCCTGTTGCCCTCCATGCCCGTGCCGGAGCCGCAGGCCGGCGACAGGGTCCGGGACTCCCTGTCCGGCGCCGGCAGGCTTGCAGATCTGGCCGGCTGGCTGGTCCGGTGGAGAGGGGAGCAGATTACAGGCATCCGCCATCCCCGCATTGCTGTCTTTGCCGCAACCCACGGCCATGTACCGGATTCCCTGGCCCGCACACGATCACAGATCCAGGGTATCGTGGATGGAACAACCCTGCTGAACAGGCTGTGCGAAGGCCTGAACACAGACCTGCGCCTGTATGAAATGGACCTGGACACGCCCACCGCCGACATGACCACCGGACCGGCCATGACCGAAGAGGCCTGCGCCCGCGCCATGGCCTACGGCATGATGGCGGTGGAAGCCGGCGTGGACCTGCTGTGCCCGGGAAGCCTGGGCATCGGACAGGAGACGGCGGCACTCGCCATGATCGAGGCCCTGGGCGGCCAGGATATCCCTGACAGGACAGTGCAGAAAGCGCTGGCGGCCAATCCAGCCGCCCTTCAGGATCCGTTCGGGGCCCTGCGCTGCCTGGGCGGGTATGAAATTGCCGCCATGGCCGGCGCTATCCTGGCGGCCCGTATGGGACGCATCCCTGTCCTGCTGGACGGACTGGCTACTTTTTCCGCGGCCCTCGTCCTGGAAAAAGCCTGTGCTGGCGCCACACAGCACTGCCGCATGGCCCAGCCCATGGCCCCTTCCCTCAGCTCCCTGCTGCCCATGGACTTCGTTATGGACGCAGGACTGGCAGACGGATCCGGCGCGGTTGCCGCCATTCCCCTGGTCAGGATGGCCGCAGCGATAGTTATCAGGGCGTCCTGAAAAACCCCCTGCAAAACAATCTGCACCTTTGCTAGAGTCAGCCAGCCAGTCCTTCTGCCGGTTTCCCTCATGTTCACATCCGTCCCCAATCTGCTGACCCTTTCACGGATCGTGCTGATCCCCGTGGTTGTGGCCCTTATGTTCTTCCCGGGAAAGATTGCCGCGTGGTCGGCCTGCGCCTGCTTTACAGTCGCCGCCATCACCGACTGGTTCGACGGATATCTGGCCCGGTCCTGGAAACAGGTATCCCCGCTGGGACGCTTCATGGATCCCATCGCGGACAAGCTTCTGGTGGCCGCAGTCCTTCTGATGCTGGTGGCCGCGGACCGGCTGCAGGGGCTGGCGGTGGTCGCCGCCGTTATCATCCTGCTTCGGGAGGTTCTGGTCTCAGGCCTGCGGGAATTCCTGGCCGAGCTGGACGTGAGCGTCCCCGTCAGCCGGCTGGCCAAATGGAAAACAGCCATCCAGATGATCGCCCTGGGCTTCCTGATTGTGGGAGACTATGGCCCACCTGATATCCCCGTGCTGCACATCGGGATTGCCGGACTGTGGGTCGCCGCCGGCCTGACCCTGTTTACGGGCTGGGACTATCTGACCGCCGGGATGGCCCACATGAAAGGCCCTGACATTTCCCCTCCCCCGGACGGGCCCCCTCCCCATGCCTGACCTGTCCCGCGAGCGCCGCTTCCTGTCCGCCAGCGTTTCCCGGATCTGCGGCGTGGACGAGGCAGGACGGGGCCCGCTGGCCGGCCCTGTTGTGGCGGCGGCAGTTATCCTGCCGGATGTGAAAGCCCGCCAGGGGGGCCTGCCGCGAAAGATCGCCAGCCGGCTGGACGACAGCAAGAAAGTCATCCCCGCCCTGCGGCAGGAGCTGGCCCGGGCACTGGCGGAGCATTCCATGACCGGCGTCGGTGTCGTGTCTGTGGAAGACATCGACCGTCTCAATATCCTTCAGGCGACCCTGCTGGCCATGCAGCGGGCCGTTGCCAGCCTTCCCGGAAAGCCCTGCCTGGTTCTGGTGGACGGAAACCGGACACCCCGCCTGGAATGCCCCGCCCATGCCATTGTGGACGGCGACGCCCTGTCCCTGAGCATTGCAGCGGCCTCAATCGTGGCCAAGGTTCACCGGGACGGGATCATGGCGGACCTGGCGGCGAAATATCCGGCCTATGGCTGGGAGAGAAACCAGGGGTATGGCACCCCCGAACACCTGGAAGCCCTGCGCCGCCATGGCCCCACGCCCCATCACCGGTGCACTTTTGCCCCTGTCGCCCAGTACGCCCTGTTTGCGGAGTGAGTCTTTCCCGCAACACTTCTTCTGCGAAATATTTCCGGTCCGGAAAAAACCCTCTTGACGGAGAGCGACTCGGGATTCAGGATCGGAGTCCATGAAAAATGCCCTTGCCCTGAAAAATCCTGATTCCGGCTATCGTATCCTGGCCGGCGACTGCATTTCCCTGATGGAGAAAATGCCCGCCGGGTCTGTGGACATGATCTTCGCCGACCCGCCCTATAACCTCCAGCTGGGGGGGGAGCTGCACCGGCCCGACCACTCCCTGGTGGACGCGGTGGATGACGACTGGGACCGGTTCGGCGACTTTGCCGAATACGACCGCTTCACCCGCGACTGGCTGTCCGCAGCCCGGCACGTCCTCAAAGAAGACGGCTCCCTGTGGGTGATCGGCAGCTA
>JALYJY010000016.1:9647-20537 GCA_030775045.1 Pseudomonadota bacterium
CAGCTATCACAACATCTTCCGGGTCGGCGCCATCCTGCAGGATCTGGGGTTCTGGGTCCTGAACGACATCGTGTGGCGCAAGGCCAATCCCATGCCCAATTTCCGGGGCAAGCGCTTTACCAACGCGCACGAGACCATGATCTGGGCCTCGAAAAACCGCAACAGCCGGTATCAGTTCAACTACGAGGCCATGAAAAACCTCAACGATGACCTGCAGATGCGCAGCGACTGGTTTTTTCCCCTGTGCACGGGGTCCGAACGCCTGAAGGACGACGACGGGCGCAAGGCCCACCCGACCCAGAAGCCTGAGGCCCTGCTGTACCGCATCATCATGTCCTCGACCCAGCCGGGCGACCTGATCCTGGATCCTTTCTTCGGAACAGGAACCACGGGCGCTGTGGCCAAAAAGCTGGGCCGGCAGGTGATCGGGATCGAGCGGGAGCAGAAGTACATCCAGCATGCCCGCCACCGTCTGGACGCTATTACAGATGTGCCCGATGCCTCGCTGCTGGAGGCGCAGACAAAGCGCCAGGCCCCCCGCATTCCCTTTGGTCAGCTTCTGGAGACCGGCCTGCTGAAACCCGGACAGGTGCTGTTCGACCAGCGCCAGCGGTTCGTGGCCAAAATCAGGGCGGATGCCACGCTGGTGTCTTCAAATCACATGGGTGACCACAAGGGATCCATTCACCAGGTGGGTGCAGCCCTGCAGGGACTTCCCAGCTGCAACGGCTGGACCTTCTGGCATTTCGAGGCCGCAAGAAACCAGATCAAACCCATAGACTGGCTGCGCCAGAAGATACTGTCGGATTCTGTCTGATCCTGTTTTCAGGGGAACGGGTTTCACTGCAGGAATGCAGAATCAACGATTGTCATCCTGAAGGAGCCAGGCGACTGAATGATCCTTGCTGTCCGGCAGGATCATTCACCTTCGGCTGTTGTCGTCCCGAGCGAAGCATCACGCAGTGATGCGAAGTCGAGGAATCTCCTTCAGAAGAGATCCCTCCACTCCGTTACGCTCCGGTCGGGATGACAGAAGCGGCTTTTTCTGCCGGTGGAAATAGAGACTCCCGGAAAAATCCGGGACATGTCGTCAATTGTCGAACGCCTATGGCCTGGCGCCTGAAGACAGGCCCTGGACCTGTTTTTTCAGATCGTCCAGTTCCCTGCGCAGGGCGGCGTTTTCATCCTTCAGGTCCTGTATGTCCTTTTTATGCAGGTCAAACAGCTCCCGGATGGCCTCGATGACCGGAGCAATCAGGGAATGGTACCGGACAGCCTTCATGCCCTTGTTGGCCGGATTGTCGTACACCAGCTCGGGGAAAACCTTTTCCACGTCCTGGGCGATAACCCCCAGATCATGTGTCCCGTCTTCTTTCCAGGCAAAACCAACACCCTGCAGCTTCAGGAGTTTTTCCAGGGCATTCTGAACCGGCACGATATCCTTTTTCAGACGCCGGTCACTGTTATATTTGTTGTCGTGGGTTTTCCCGTTCACGATCAGATTACCCCCCGAGACGACAACATCGCCGCCGCCCGTAAAGTGGGCGCCGCCATGGACATAAAGACCATTCGCGATGTTAACGCTCTGACCGATCCCTACGTCACCCTGGATAATGACTTCGCTGGCAACCTGGCCAAAACCGGGACCATTACCCATGATACGCATTATCTTGGGATCGCTGGGGACAGTCGAGTTCATATTGATCTCGACAAAGCGGCTGGCATTGCCAGGATCAGCAAATCTTGCCGTCTGGCCATTGATACGACCCACCTGGTTCAGATCATTGATGTTCATGTCGATATCGGTGTCCATCCGGTTGGCACCGGGCGGATTGTCGGCCTCAGACCGGCGATGCAGGTACCGTTCGTCGGATGGCCCCTGGTCTTCGTCTTCGTCTTCACCATCGCCACCGCCTGCTCCTGCAGCGGCATCCAGAAAGCGGGTTGAAACTACAAGATCAGTGGCCCGCAGGGTCACCCCGGACCCGGCGAAATAGCCGACCGGCAGGTTCCAGCCGCCAAAGGCCCCGGAAATGGTTGTGGGAGTATCCCTGTAGATATAGCCGCCGCCGGCATCAATCAGACCCGAGATACGGGCCCCGCGCGTATCGGTATAGGGAACCGTGGCCCCTGTTGCCAGAACGAAGGATTCAGCCTGTGTACCAACACGGCGGACCACAATCGTATAGGTATGCCCCAGGATGTTGGTCCCCACCATGCCCGAGGGCAGGTATCTCTGGGTAATAAGGGTTGCCATGGGAACGGCCGTCCATGTCGTGGGAAATGTGGCGCCCTCCACCCGCGAGTATCTCAGCGTGCCGATGGCGATGGTGCGCATCTGGCGGGCCACAACCTGGTCCTGGATATTCTGGTTCAGATAGGCGATCAGCTGCCAGATACCGATGAACAGAAGCCCCATGACAGCAAGGGCGATCAGCAGTTCAAGCAGTGTGAAACCGCGTTGGGACGATCTGGCAAGGCGCTGCATTCTCAAACCCCGTTATTGAAATATACTGTCCGGAAGCACTGTATCATGAAAATCATGAAACTAAATGCACTCTGCCTGGCTTACCCTTTCGGGAGCGATTTCTCCCAGGGGATGGGGGCCAAACATGACCTTCTGCTGCCCGTTGGCCGCATAGACCAGAAGCCCGGAACCATTATGCAGAAACCGGGCCAGACCCTGCCCCGTTTTCGACCTTATGTCCAGCCGGGCCTGCCAGGACTTTCCGGGGGCGTCGAAGTCCAGGACCAGACTTCCGCCAGAAATCGCCATCCGCCGCAAGTCCGCCGTGGTCGGGTCATCGCCGGCCACATCCATCATGACCAGCCAGTCGCCGTCCCTGTTCTCGATCAGTGCATATCCGGCAACGGAAAAGGCCATGGGTTACCTCACATGCCAGGACGTGGATGATGACGATGAACCTGCGCCACAGGCACTTCGTCCCGCTTTCCGCCCAGAAGACCGACGGCAGCCTTTGCCAGGATCCATGCGCCGCAAACAACTGCCATGACGCCTCCGGCCTCGTTGAAGCCAATAGCCGCAGCGGGGGCCATAACTGCACCAAGACCGCCCGCAAGGCCGATCTTGCTCACCACGTCTCCCAGAGAGCGGAGCGAACCCAGAGTTTCCACCATGGAGCCAAAAAACTCGACCTGCAGGACACCCCGTTTCATGAACCCGCTGAGGGATCCAAAGGCATCGTTTCCAAAAATCTTCGTCATGACTGTACCTTTTTCCTGGATGCTTTTGCTGTTACAGGACAAATCTGGACCACAAATCCTTAAACTCCGGTTAAGACGGAAAACATAATGGATACTCCCCCCTCCGGCCGCCTGAAAGGCAGCGTCCACCTGTTCCCCGTGCGCGTCTATTACGAGGATACGGATGCGGGCGGCATTGTTTATCATCCCGCCTGGCTGCGCTTTGCCGAGCGGGCCCGCTCCGAGCTTTTCCGCTGCCTCGGCATCCCGCCCCGGAAGATTCTGGAAGAAACCGGCGTGTCCTTTGTCGTGCGCCACTGCGAGATTGATTTCAGGGCTCCCGCCCGGCTGGATGACAGTCTGGTGGTCATGACGCAACTGGAGTCCCTGTCCGGCGCCACGATCGTCTTCCGGCAGGATATTGGCCGCACTGAAGACACAATTCTGGCCCAAATGAAAGTGCGTCTTGCCGCCCTTTCCGCCACAGGTCGCCCCGTACGCATTCCCGCTGCGGCCAGACAGGAAATGGAAGGGCTGGCCCGCGCTGTTCCTGGTACCGGAGGTAAATTGCCGTGATGCACGAAGTATCCATGTGGACCCTGTTCATGCAGGCGGACATGATTGTCAAGCTGGTCATGCTGATGCTGCTGGGCGCCTCGGTCTGGTGCTGGGCCGTCATCATCGACAAGGTGGCCACCCTGCGTCGCCTGAACAATGCGGCCACGCAGTTCGAGGAAAGCTTCTGGTCCGGCGGGTCGCTGGATGCCCTGTTTGACCGTCTGGGCAAAAGGCCTGCGGATCCCATGTCTGCCACCTTTGCCGCCGGCATGCGCGAATGGCGCCACGCGACCGAGCGCAGCGCTGCAGCTCCCGGCGCGGCCAGGATCCCCGTCCACCACCGGGTCGAGCGTGTGATGGGCGTCACCATCGGCCGCGAGATGGCCGGGGTCGAGCGCCAGATGACTGTCCTGGCCTCGGTCGGGTCTGTGGCTCCCTTCATTGGCCTGTTCGGCACTGTCTGGGGTATCATGAACAGCTTTACCGCCATTGCAGGGGCCAACAACACCAGTCTGGCGGTGGTGGCTCCCGGCATTGCCGAGGCCCTGTTCGCCACCGCGCTGGGTCTGGTGGCCGCCATTCCGGCCGTGCTGGCCTATAACAAGTTCTCCAGCGACATCAGCAAGTATGCCGACCGCCTGGATGCCTTCATGAACGAGTTCACGGCCATCCTGACCCGCCACGTCGAGGAGAAGGGCTGACCATGGGAGCCGGGCTGTCAGGACCTGCGCGCGGCGGGCACGGCCGCCACAGGGGTTACCGTCCCAACAGCGAGATCAACGTTACACCCCTGGTGGACGTGATGCTGGTGCTGCTGATCGTGTTCATGGTCACCGCTCCCCTGCTGACCGTGGGGGTTCCCGTGGACCTTCCCAGGACAGAGGCCCCGGCCCTCAATGCCGACAAGGAGCCGCTGTACGTGACTGTACAGCAGGATGGGCGCATCTTCGTCCAGGAAACCGAGGTCCGGCTGGACAGTATCGCGTCAAAGCTGAAAGCTGTGACCGAGAGCAATCCGGAAGCCCGCATTCTTGTACGCGGCGACAAGGGAATCAGCTATGGCCGCATGCTTGAAGTCATGGGCAGCATCAGCGCCGCCGGGTACAAGAAGGTCGGTCTGGTGGCCCAGCTGCCTGATGGCGGTCGCAGATAATGGTCCGGCGGTCCCTGGTCATATCCCTTGCGGTGCACGGGGCGGTCCTGGGACTGCTGATGGTCAGCCTGCCGCTGTTTCCCCGGAATGATCCGGAAGCGCCAGCACCCATCCCCGTGGAGATTTTCGACATTGCCGAGGTGACCAATACCCGCGTGGCGGAAAAGCCTGTCCCGCGTCCGGCGCCGGTTCCTGAACCGCCGAAACCGCCGGCCGAGCCGAAAAAACCTGACCCTGAGCCGCCAAAAGCCCCTCCCCCACCCAAACAGGAACCACCAAAGCCGGAGCCAAAAAAACCGGAGCCTCCGCCAAAGCCTGTGCCGGCCCCTCCGTCAGAGGAAGGCACGCAGAAGCCACCGGAGAAAAAACCTGCTGCTGAAAAAAAGCCGGACAAGCCTGTCCCCGAAAAGAAAAACGAGGATGGCCTTGCCAGCATCATGAAAGGCCTGCGCGACCTGAAGCCAACGCCACGTCCCATGTCTGAGGCGGACAGGAGCCCGGAAACAGCCGCCACACCCGGCGCCTCCACATCCCGGACCCCGGCCCTGGCGTCCGACAGGCTGAGCACGTCCGAAATGGACGCGCTCAAGCGCCAGCTTGTGGGCTGCTGGAACTTTCCGGCCGGGGCAAAGGACGCACAGAACCTTGTTGTGGACGTGATCGTCGAGGTCAACCCGGACAGGACCGTAAAGTCCGCGGAAATTTCCGACACCGGACGGTCCCGGTCCGACAACTTTTACCGGACAGCGGCAGAATCGGCCCGCAGGGCGGTTCTCCAGTGTCAGCCTTTACTCCTGCCACCCGGAAAATATGATACGTGGCAGAAAATGACGATCCAGTTTGACCCGAAGGAGCTTTTGTAATGACCAGAAAAACTGTCCGCCTTGCCGCTGTCCTGCTGGCCCTGCTGCTGCCCGGCCTTCCCGCCCCGGCACTGGCCGAGCTGAAGATCGTCATCGACGAAGCCAACCCGAAACCCATGCCCATTGCCATTACGGACATGCAGGGGTCTGGCCCCCAGGAATCCACAACAGGCAAGGATATCTCAAAGGTCATCACCGCGAATCTTGAACGCTCGGGCCTGTTCCAGCCCCTCAACCCCGCATCGTTTATCCAGGATGCCTCTGCCAGCCAGCAGCCGCGCTTTGCCGACTGGCGCGTCATCGGCACCCAGGCCCTGGTGACCGGTACCGTGAAAAAACAGGCCGACGGGAACCTGCGCGTTGAGTTCCGCCTGTGGGATGCCGTGGCGGAACAGCAGCTGACGGGTCTGGCCTATTCCACGATTCCGGGCAACTGGCGGCGCATTGCCCACATTATTTCTGATGAGATCTACAAGCGCCTGACAGGGGAAGAAGGCTATTTCGACACCCAGATTGTCTATATCTCCGAGACCGGACCGGCCGACAACCGCGTCAAGCGCCTGGCCATCATGGACCAGGACGGCCAGAACCACCGGTTCCTGACCGACGGGCGCAACCTGGTCCTGACCCCCCGCTTTTCCCCCACAGCCAGGGAAATCACCTATCTGTCCTATGTGAACCGGAAACCCCGGGTCTATCTTTTCAACATTGACGTGGGCCGCCAGGAGCTTCTGGGAGACTTTCCCGGCATGACCTTTGCCCCCCGCTTCTCGCCCGACGGCAACCGGGTGATCCTGAGCCAGGCATCTGACGGTAACACGGACATCTATACCCAGGACCTGCGCACCCGCCGCAAGACGCGCCTGACGGACAGCACGGGCATTGACACGGCCCCCTCTTACGCTCCCGACGGAAAGCAGATTGTCTTTGAATCCGACCGGGGCGGATCCCAGCAGATCTATGTGATGGACGCCGACGGCGGCAATCCCCACAGGATCAGCTTCGGCGAGGGCAGCTATGGCAGTCCCGTCTGGTCCCCGCGCGGCGACCTGATTGCCTTTACCCGGATCCATGGCGGACAGTTCTATATTGGCGTTATAAGGCCCGACGGAACCGGGGAGAGGATGCTGGCCAATGCCTTC
Organism: Pseudomonadota bacterium; assembly: GCA_030775045.1. Classification (NCBI taxonomy): domain Bacteria; kingdom Pseudomonadati; phylum Pseudomonadota; species Pseudomonadota bacterium. Next base: position 16,568 of record JALYJY010000016.1, read on the forward strand.
CATGTGGAAGGACCGACCTGGGCTCCCAACGGGCGTGTCCTGATGTATTTCAGCGAAACGCCCTCCGGCTCGAACCGCCAGGGAAGGACAGCGCGGCTGTACTCTGTTGACCTGACGGGCGCCAACCTGCGCCAGGTGCCGACCCCGCAGGATGCATCCGATCCTGCATGGTCACCCTTGATTCCGTGACAATAACGTTTTACTTTGCAGAACGAATCGGTACCTGAGAGCATCCGGATGGCGTCCTGCACATCCTGTCTTGATGGTGTCGCCCCTGTCGAACGCCCATCCGCAACATAACAATATCCAGAAGGAAACCCCCCATGCGTATGAAATACATTGCCCTTGCAGTCTCTGTCCTTCTCCTCGCTGCCTGCCAGTCCACCGGCACTGACTCCGGTTCGGCCGACGCAGGCGGACGCGGCGGCTATTCCGGCATGAGCAGCAACCTGTCCCAGGCGGAACGTGCCCGGGTCATCGCTGATCTGGAACAGAACGTCGGTGACCGCGTATTTTTCGGCTATGACCGCTATGACCTCTCGGCCGAAGCCCGTGAAACCCTGGATCGCCAGGTCAGCTGGATGCGCAAGAACCAGGGTGTTTTCGTCACCGTTGAGGGACATGCCGACGAACGTGGCACCCGCGAATACAACCTGGCGCTGGGTGAGCGTCGCGCCAACGCCGTGAAGAACTATCTCGTCTCCATGGGCGTCAACGAAGCCCGCGTTTACACAGTATCCTATGGCAAGGAACGTCCGGCCGTCACAGGTTCCGGTGATGCTTCCTGGGCCCAGAACCGCCGTGGCGTCACGGTTGTGAACTGATCTGCAAGGTCTGAAGAACTGCAGAAACGCCGTCCGGATCTCCGGGCGGCGTTTTTGTTTCCGGGCACCACATTTTTGCCCCGTTGTCCGGTCAGTGTAGCCTCGGTTCCCTGTATCACCCTGACATATCCAACGAGACGCCCATGAAAAACCTCTCCTTCCGGCTGGTCCCGGCTGCTGCAATCCTTCTGTGCTGCATGGTATCCGGGCCTTCCATGGCCCAGACTGTGGATGTCACGTCCATGAACAACCGGGTCATGCGCCTTGAGAACGAGCTGCGGACCCTGAACCAGGCTGTCTACAAGGGCCAACCCCCGCCCCCCGGAACCGGCACAGGCACAAGCTATGAGGACCGCCTCACCCGCCTGGAACAGGAAACCAGCAAGCTGACCGGCCGCGTGGAAGAGCTCCAGTTCAGCATGCGCAAGCTCCAGGACGCGCAGGCAAAAGCCGCCCGGGATATGGAGTTCCGGCTGAATGAACTGGAGAAAAAGGCAGCGACCCATGCCCCCGTCGCTGCGCCTGCGCCGCCGCCAGCCACGGCAACACCCTCTCCCTTTACCGGCCAGCAATCTTATCCTCCGGCCGGGGGACAGGCACCCGCCGCCCTGACGGGCGATCCCCGGAAAGACTATGACAACGCCTATGCCCTGCTGCTCCAGGCCGACTACAACGCCGCGGAAAATGCCCTGAAAGCCTTTATCGCCGCCAATCCGCAGCACGAGCTGACAGGCAACGCCCAGTACTGGCTGGCTGAAACCTATTACGTGCGTGGCATGTACCCGGAGGCCGCCCTGGCATTCGGCGAGGGGTTCGAGAAATACCCGGACAGCCAGAAAGCCCCCGACAACCTGCTGAAGCTGGGCCTGTCCCTGGTCAAGCTGAACAAAAGGCAGGAAGCCTGCCGCACCCTGGGCCTGGTGAAGAAAAATTTCCCCGATGGCCCGGAAGCCACCCGCGCAAAAGCCGAACAGGAACGCACCCGCCTGAAGTGCGGGTGAGCGTCTCTTTTACCTGAAACCGGTCTTCAGGCTCTCAGTGCGCCTTGTGGACCCAGGTCAGCCGAAGCCTTCGCCAGATGTTCCGGCATTGCCTCGAGAACCTTTTCCAGATTCTCCCGGGTCTCATCTGTTGCCCTCTCACAGGCTTGCCTCAGAGTGCGGATATTCTGATCCGATATCCGTTCCGGGGCCTGTTCCAGAATGGCACTGACCAGAGCACATGCTGCACTTCCCGAAACAGGGTCTGTTGACTTCTCGACTGCCCGATCGATCAGGAAGACTGATTCTTCAGGAGGGATACTGTCCAGAACAAGGCGCACATTGTGTCGTGCCAGGGCCGCCAGGATCCCGAAGAAGAATTTATCATCATCATGCATATAAAAGGCTTCCTCATCATCATAAGAAAGGTACCTCATATCATGGACCAGCTTTGTCACATGTTTCCCGAAAAAGATTCCTGGCGCTTCCTTTGCCAGAACCTGCAGGATTTCCACGCGACGGGTGGCTTGCGGGGCCTCCACAGGGAACAGTGCTTCCCAGGGCGCCGAAGACACCCAGGGGTCTACCAGTTTCAGACAGAAAAATACTGCAGTGTCCACCATCCCACAGGATGATTTCCAATCCGGTGACGAGTTTTCCGGAACCTGTCCCTCCGCATCCCTGGTCTCATTCCTGGCTACCGTTTTTGCATAGATCCCCACAATATCCAGAAGGATTTCGCGGACAGCAGATACAGGCTCCCTGAGAATTTTGGGCACTATATCCCTGATATGCGCATATTGCAGGCAACCTGGATTGCGGGCAGCCTCGTCACGGATCCATCCGGCATACAGTTTCCGGACTTCCGGCTCCTGGGGGCCGGTTTCCGTCCTGAAATAATTCTCAAGAATCGGGATATAGATCCCGATCCTTGCCGAAGGCAGGTCTGTGTTTTCCTCCTCCAGACGGCCAATAATATCACGGCACAGACGCCCCCACTTGCCACGGAAAATAACGGTGCTCTGGCGAGCCAGTTTTATGACATCGCCGCCGGAAAACCTGCATTTTCCCTTTTTCTGCATTCCATCAACAAGGGTCAGGAATGCCCAAAGCACATCGGGACTTCCATGAGAGCAGGTCAGATCCAGAACGGCGCGCCAGAGAGAATCGCCCAGAACCGGGGCAGAATCTTCTGAAAACCGCCGGGTCAGCATGGCGGCTTTTTGCTCAAGAAGCTCATAAATCTCATATCCGCGCTGCGTTCCCATCTGGCCCAGCTCAATGGCGATTGCGTTCTGGTCAAAGGCTGAGGTGTCTGTTGCTGCACTGGCCATGGCGTCCTCCGGAATTTTCTGTTCCGGAATCACATAGCATCTCCGGGATGAAAATAAAAACCCACCCGCTTGCCCTTTCCCGGCGGGGCGCACCCCTTGACAAAAGGACCATTTTCCTATATACAGGACCGGGTTTTTGTTATGGAGGAATAACGTGGGTACAGCGGTCAGTTTTTTTCATCCTCTACGTCAGTTGCAACTCCACCCCCTCCCCCCATCGTGGGGAAGGATCAGGGTGGGGGGGCGTTCAACCCGAAAGGACCTGGCTTTCCGAAGGCCCCTCACCCTCCCGCACCTGCTCGGTGCTGGCCCCTTCCTCTCCCACAATGGGGAGAGGGAAGTGTGGCGCGGGAAAAGGCAACCGGAAATGTCTACAAATGATGACTTTTGCATACACTCCCGCGACGTTAACCACAGCACCCTTAACGTCCCTCTTTCCCGAAACTCCCAAAATGGAGACCTTAAGGGACGTTTGGCGAAAAAACCCTTGCACAGAAACAGTTTTTTATGTCCCTCCCCAGGTGCTTTAATGGTGACATCAAGAGACATTAAGGAACATTAAGAGACGTTTATGCCCCCCCAACCCCTCACACCCGAAGAATTCTCCACATGGATGGATGCCTTTGGTCCTTTTGAGCGCCATCCGGTCATCGCGGTTGGCGTTTCCGGCGGTTCGGACAGCATGGCTCTGGTCCTGCTGCTGGATCTCTGGGCCCGCAACCTGGGCGGCCGGATCCTGGCTATGACCGTGGACCATGGCCTGCGGCCCGGGTCAGACCGGGAAGCAACCCAGGTCCATGAGTGGCTTTCGGCCCGCGGCATTGAACATATC
>JALYJY010000017.1 GCA_030775045.1 Pseudomonadota bacterium
GCCTTCATGCGGGCCATAGCCAGTCCTGGTTTCGCCCTGGGCGAGCAGGAACAGCCCTGGAGGAACGCCGAGGATTTTCTGATCCGGTCCGGCCGGGGAGAGCCTTCGACATTTACAGGGCAGCTGATCCCCTTTTCACCGGAAGAGGTGAGGGGCTTCCTGCAGAAGGCCATGGACCTGGCTGCCCGGAAACATACCCCCGCGGAGGTCCGGCAGATGATCCGGGACGCCATTCCCGCCGCATGCATTTATTTTCCGGGTATCGCGGGCCCTCTGAACTCACCCGCCATACAGGACCATCCAGCCTGCAGGTGAACGTTTCCTGCGCCCTGCTTTTTCCCGCCCGGTTAACCGGAATGCTGAATACTATCTGCCGGGGCCGGGGACTGCTGCCTTGCTGGCAGGCGGGGTCACGGGCTTTGCCTCAAAGACGATTTCCCCGCCTTTTTTTGCCGTGAGCGTGCCATCAGGCTTAATAACCACCTTCGCCGCCCGCAGGGTCAGGAGGAATGCACTGTCCGCATCATGTGCTTCAGTATATGATCTCCTGACGCCATTTTCTTCAACCGTGCATCCCTTGGTTTGTTTTTCGCCGCCTGTCACCTGAACTGCCGTGGATCCCGGGGGGCTGTCATCGGGTGTGCGGATTTTACGGAGGGAGGCGGCGATTGTACTGCATGCCCCTTCTGCCTTCAGCGTGCCGGCACTGGAAAGATCGTCAGGATTTCCGGGGGTCATTTCAATGCGGAATTTCTGGACCCTGGTGGGTTCCTCGCCATGCATGCGGGTCACGGTCCATGTTTTTGTATCAGGCTGGCTGCTGTCACCGGCATGGGCGTATCCACCACCCAGTGTAACAAGCAGGGCGGCGAGTGCGGATCCACGAGTATTTGACATGGCGTGCCTTTCTGGCTGCGAGAAACATTATAACGTCAATATGCTGACACACTTTCCTTAACAGAAAGTCAAGGGATTTCAGGTCAGGAATCCTATTCCACCGTCACACTCTTGGCCAGGTTGCGGGGCTGGTCCACGTCGGTGCCTGTGAAAAAGACATTACTTTCACAAAAGTGACTTATGTTTCCGGTTCCAGAAGAGGATGATTGAATGCGCACGCCAGAACAACAGGAGCTCATAAATCAGTCCGTTACGCGTTCAGCCTTGACACGTGCTGCGGCTTTGGAGGCAAATTCCAGAGCACTTGTGCGGATGCTGGAAGATCCTGCCACAGTGGAAATGCTCAGTTGGGGTCTGCCCGATGATCCGTTTTTCAGGAAATTCGGGTCGAAAATAGAAAAAACGATACTCCATCTGCACAGAACACCAGAAGAAGCTGAACTTTCCTGTCGTCCCGATCTTTGCCAGCCCGTGCTGGGTTTCATACAGCGTACCCTGCAGGCTTTTGCAGGTTTTCCAAATCTTCGGCAAATAATGGTCTATGCCTTTGAAGGGCAAGGCGCAGCAAGCAAAGGCCTGGCCTGGTCACTCCTGATCTGTGGAGTCAGGTATCCCGGGATAATGCCTGTCATGTTCTGTGAAATGGCCATCCTTGCAAAGGAATTATCTGACACCCTGCCAGAGGCAGAAAAAAGCCTGCTGAAGGAAGTCCAGGATTTTGAAGTCGGTGACGAACGTTTACGCGGGCTGTTGGTCGGCCTGCGCAGCTTCATGCAGGCGCCCGACCAGCAACAATGGAGGGACGTTTTTTCTCCTTATATCGAAGCAATCGATAAAAAGATTCCCCCTCCATCGCCGCGCGGGGCGCGCAAAATCACTCCACCGTGACACATTCACAGGATCAGCGGGTATTTCTCCAGTATTTCGGTTCAGGGGACAGGACAGGTCCGGCCAGTTCTGGCAGCCTTGTCTTCTGGTCGCTGCCGAGGATTTTCATGGCCTTTTCCCCGTATTCCGCCTTCAGCTGGTCGACAGCGGCGTGATGTTCCTTCCAGATGTAGTTTCCCTTGCTGTCCTTGTCGGGAATCTTTCCTGTCCGGGTCCAGAAATCCATAAACAGGGACTGGATGCTCTCTGCCTGATCAGTCGCTATTCCCAGCTTTTTCTGCACTGACGGCCGGATCAGGCTGTACAGGGGACCCTTGTGCTGGATCCGGATTTCTTCCAGTCGGGTCCTTTGCGCCAGGGTCAGCGATGCTGTGATGTTCCTGTAATCTTCTTCATGGGCTTCAAGCACGGACCACTGGTCTATATAAAGAGCCAATCTTTTTCTCTGGCTGTTGATATGCTTCTGCTGTTCCGGCGACAAGCCCAGATCATCTTCAACTTCACTGTAGAATGGGGGCAGATCTGCTTCTGCCATAGCCTGGTGGAAAGCGTACCCCTGCAGGTTTTCAGCGGCCGTGCCAGGCACCGCGAATATCATGCAGGCCAGAAAGACCGCCAGAACAGCTTTCATATTACTCACTCCACCGTCACGCTCTTGGCCAGGTTGCGGGGCTGGTCCACGTCGGTGCCTTTGAGGACGGCGGTGTGGTAGGCCAGCAGCTGCATGGGAATGGCGTAGAGGATCGGGGCGACGAAGGGGTCGCAGGCAGGCAGGGTCATGGAGGTATGTGCCCGGTCGCCTGCTTTGGCCACGCCGGCGGCATCGGACAGCAGCATGATCTTGCCTCCGCGCGCCGCTGCTTCCTGTAAATTGGACACTACTTTCTCGAACAGCGCGTCCATGGGGCCCAGCACGATGATGGGCACATGCTCGTCGATCAGGGCGATGGGGCCGTGTTTCATCTCGCCCGCCGCATAGCCTTCCGCGTGGATATAGCTGATCTCCTTCAGCTTCAGCGCGCCTTCCAGCGCCAGCGGATAGCAGAGGCTGCGGCCCAGATAGAGCACATCCCGTGCCTCGGCCAGCTGGCGGGCCATTATCGCGATCCGATCATCGTGGCGGAGGATCTCAGCCACTTTTGCGGGGGCTTCACGCAGGGCCGCTGTTAAAATTTTCTCCCGATCCGGAGTCAATGTACCCCGCGCCCGGCCCAAGGCAATGGCAACCGAGGCCAGAACGGCCAGCTGTGTGGTGAAAGCCTTGGTCGAGGCCACGCCGATCTCCGGTCCGGCCTTGGTGTAGAACACCGCGTCGGACTCCCGCGCGATGGTGCTTTCGGGCGCGTTCACGACGGACAGGATGTGCTGCTTCTGGCGCTTTGCGTAACGGAGGCCTTCCAGTGTATCCAGCGTCTCGCCCGACTGGGACACAAAAATGGCTACGCCGCCTTCGGGCATGGGTGGCTCGCGGTAACGGAATTCCGACGCGATGTCGATCTCCACGGGCACGCGCGCCACCTGCTCGAACCAGTATTTGGCCACCATGCCCGCATAGAACGCCGTGCCGCACGCCACGATGGTGATGCGCGAGGCTTTGGCCAGGTCGAAGGGCAGGGCGGGCAGCTGGATCTGGCCGCCGGGGCCGGTGAGGAACGACTGCAGTGTGTCGGCAATTACCGCGGGCTGCTCGAAAATTTCTTTCAGCATGAAGTGGCGGTACTGGCCCTTGCCCACCATGGCGGCGGTGACCGTGCTGGTCTTGACGGGGCGCTGCACCACGTCGTCGTTGGCGTTGCGGATGGTGGCGCCGCTGCGGCGCACTTCCACCCAGTCGCCGTCTTCCAGATAGCTGAGTTTGTTGGTCAGCGGCGCCATGGCAAAGGCGTCCGAGGCCAGGTACATCTCGCCATCACCGTATCCAACGGCCAGCGGTGTACCACGTCGCGCACCGATCATCAGGTCGTCGTGGTCTGCAAAAATCAGGCCCAGAGAAAACGCGCCGTCGAGCCGTTTCAGGGCCTTGGCCGCGGCGGCCACGGGGGAAAGTTTCTCGTGCTCCAGATAGTGCGTGACCAGGTGGGCGATGACCTCGGTATCCGTCTGGGTGGTGAAGCGATGCTGAAATTTTTCCAGCTCGGCCTTCAGTTCCTGATAGTTCTCGATGATGCCGTTGTGGACGACAGCCACACGGGCGGTGGCGTGGGGATGCGCATTGTTCTCGGTCGGACCGCCGTGGGTCGCCCAGCGCGTGTGGCCGATGCCGGTCTTGCCGGTCAGTGGTTCCTGCTGGAGTTTCTGCGCCAGATTGTTGAGTTTACCTTCTGCACGACGGCGCTCGATCCTTCCGCTGACCAGCGTGGCCATGCCGGTGCTGTCATAGCCCCGGTATTCCAGCCGCTTCAGCCCATCGAGAATCTGGTCCGCAACGTCCGCTTTTCCGACAATGCCGATAATGCCGCACATGGTATTGTTCCCCGCATTTTCTGTCATCCTGAGCGAAGCATCCTGATAAGGATGCGCAGTCGAAGGATCTCCTTGGGGGGAGAGATCCCTCCGCTGCGCTCCGGTCGGGATGACAATCACTTGTATCCGGAAATCCTATACCAAACCCCGCTGCTCCCTGTCACACACACTTTGTGACGCAATGTTTCAATACAGACCGGACTTCTGCTATGGTCGCCGCCGGGCGCTGTGCCCGTATGAAACCCGGGGAATGTCACACCATGAAAAAGATTGTTGTTCTGGCCCTTGCCGGCCTTGCGCTGTCCGCCTGTTCCACCATCGTTGAGGGCCGGTCGCAGCAGCTGTATGTCAACACCAATCCGGCGGGCGCGGAATGCGATCTGACCCGTCAGGGCATGAGCATCGGCAGGGTCAATCCCACGCCGGGCGCCATTATGGTGGAAAAGACAAAGCATGACATCACCGTGACCTGCAAGAAGTCCGGCTATCAGACAGCAACTTATATCAACAAGTCTGACGTGGCTGGCGCCACGGTGGGTAACGTGATCCTGGGCGGCGGCATTGGCTGGGCCATCGACAGCGCCACGGGCTCGGACAACAAGTATGAAACGCCCATGAACATCACTCTGGCCAGGTAAAAAAGTGCCTGTGCCGGAAGGCAAGAGCACGGCTGCGGACCGGACCGGGGAGCGCATTGCAAAGCGCATGGCCCGGGCCGGTCTGTGCTCCCGCCGGGATGCCGAGCGCTGGATCGCGGAAGGGCGCGTCAGTGTCAACGGCCGGGTTCTGGACAGTCCAGCCTGCGTGGTGGGTCCGGATGACGGGATCCTTGTGGATGGCCAGCCACTGCCGGATGCTGAACCGGCAAGGCTGTGGCGCTATCACAAGCCGTCGGGACTGGTCACTACAGCCCGCGACGAAAAAGGCCGCGACACGGTTTTTGCGAACCTGCCGCCCGGCCTGCCGCGGGTGGTGTCCGTGGGCCGGCTGGATCTGACCACCGAAGGCCTGCTGCTGTTGACCAACGACGGGGGATTATCCCGTCATCTGGAACTTCCCTCCACCGGCTGGCTGCGGCGCTATCGCGTGCGTGTGCACGGCACGGTGGATGAGGCGCGCCTGGCCTCCCTTGCGGCCGGCGTGACGGTTGAGGGTGTGAAATACGGGCCCATCGAGGCTGTCCTGGACCGCCTGCAGGGGGCCAATGCCTGGCTGACCGTTGGCCTGAAAGAAGGAAAGAACCGCGAAATTCGCCACGTTATGGAACACCTGGGGCTGAAGGTTACCCGCCTGATCCGCGTCGCCTATGGTCCTTTCCAGCTGGGCAAACTGGCGGAAGGGGAGGTGGAGGAAATTCCCCGCCGTGTCCTGAAGGAACAGCTGGGCGATTTTTTCAGCAGCCTGGCCAGGGGATGAGGATCATCGGCGGAAAGCATCGCAGGCGGGCCCTGCTCACGCCGCCGGATCAGGAGATCCGTCCCACCGGCGATCGCCTGCGCGAGACCATCTTCAATCTGCTGGCCCATGCCGCCTGGATGGAGCGGGGCCTGCAGGGCCTGACAGTTCTGGATGCGTTTTGCGGCACGGGAGCGCTGGGGCTGGAGGCCCTGTCCCGCGGGGTTGGACGGGCTGTTTTCATGGACATCAGCCAGTCATCGCTGGATCTGGCCCGGCGCAATGCCCGGGCGCTGGGGGAGGAGGGGGCCTGCACTTTCCTGCAGGTGGATGCAACCCGGCCTCCTGCGCCGCCGGTTGCCTGCGACCTGGTGTTTCTGGATCCGCCCTATGGAAAGAACCTTGTTCCGGCAGCGCTGAAAGCACTGTCAGAGAACGGGTGGCTGGCCCCGCACGCTGTGGCCGTCTGTGAAACTGCCACGACCGATCCCTGGCAGGATGTCCCGGGCCTTGTCCTGAAAGATACCCGCATCCAGGGCGGGATTGTGGTCAGGTTCCTTGTGGCAGCGGGTGCGTCATCTGCCTGAAGGGTCGGCCAGAGTCTGTCCCGGGGCCCAGGCGTCGATGGCTTTCCTGATTTCCCGGGCCAGGGTGCGGTGGTGATCGGGCCGGGCCAGCAGGCGGCTGTCTTTCGGGCTGGACAGATAGCCCATCTCGATCAGGATGGACGGAATATCCGGCGCGGTCAGAACCGCAAATCCGGCGGATCGCAGGGCCGAGCGCAGCAGGATGATATCACCGTCCAGCTCCTTCACAACAGATCCGGCCAGGCGCCGGGACTGGACCATAGTGTCCCGCTGGGCCAGGTCGAACAGGATGCTGACCACATCCTGGTCCTGGTCGGCCACGGCCACGCCCGCAATCTCGTCCACCCTGTTTTCCTTGTCAGCCAGGGCGGCGGCCTCGCGGTCCGAGGCCTGTTCCGACAGGGTGTAGACCGACAGGCCCCGCACGTCGTCCTTGCTGATGGAATCCGCGTGGAGGGAGATGAACAGGCTGGCCCCGTGCTCCCGGGCAATGGCAACCCGCTCCCGCAGGCGGACGAACGTGTCATCCTCCCGCGTCAGCAGGACCCGCCAGCGTCCCGTATTTTCCAGCTCATTCTTCAGGGCGCGGGCCACGCCCATTGTAATCTCTTTTTCATAAACCCCGCCCACACCGATGGCGCCGGGATCAATGCCCCCGTGACCGGGATCGATGACCACCAGTGGACGCTGCGCCGGCCGGGCCATGGGTGGTCTGGACAGGCGCGGGGGGCGGGGCGGGATTGGAATGCCTCCCGCCATGACGGGGGAGGATACAGGCTGTACTGCTGGCTGCAGAACCGGTTGTGCGGCCTGTTCAACCGGGTGCATGTCCAGGACGAAGCGGGTGCCAAAGCCATCCCGGGGCGGGATGAACATGCCGCTGGCCATCACGGGGCGCATCGTGTCCAGGACAATACGCAGGGTACCGTCGTCCAGCCGGCCGTGACGCCAGCCTGTCACCAGCCCTCCGGCCGGCTCCTGGCCCTGGACCTTCCAGTCCATGCCGGCCATGTCGATGACAACCCGGTCCGGACCGGTCAGGGTAAAGACGGTGAACTTTGTGCCGGCTGTGGTTTCTGCCACAAACCGGGTCTTGTCAGGATGAACGCCAAGGCGGATTTTCTGCAGGCTTTCGCCGGCCAGCGCTACCCCGGAAAGGGACAGGGCAGCGAGAAAGAAAGACAGAAAAAACAACCGCAAGGCCATTCCGGTCCCGACTGGAAAACAGAAGAAACTGCCAGTGTTCTAGACGGACTGTGACTGAAAAATCAAATGGCTTGCGTTTTATTATGTCATCCTGAGCGAAGCGATGCATGGCATCGGGAAGTCGAAGGATCTCTTTTGATGGAGGAGATCCCTCCGCTACGGTCGGGATGACGGATTGTGCCGGCAGGAATTCTGTTTTATCGCTCCCACAGCTCTCCTGGCATCAGAAAAATTTTGACTGTTGCAGTTGTGCAACGTCATCTGTATGCTCGGGGTGCGACCAGGTTGCCTTAAGTCCTTATCCCTTGAGACAGGGTCCAATGCACCGCAAAATCCTTCCTGTGGCCATGCGCCAGACAGCAACGATGAGATGCGGGATTGCGGAGGGACGGCAACCGGATGGTGAAACCTCGAAGCCGGAAGCGGCCCTGATCCAGGGCCGTTGTGAAGCGCGGGGTCCTCTGGCTCTGGCAGCTCTCGAGCGCCGTTGTATCAAGGGACGACCCCTGCTTCTCCCCGGCTTCACATACAGTGGACATTTCCGGTCCGCCCCGGTCGCAGGGCGGGCGGGAACAGTGTTCCGGGAGATCATGAATACATGGGCAAGCGTATGCTGGTGGACGCGTCTCATCCTGACGAGACGCGCGTGGCCATTATCAGTGGCAACAAACTGGACGACTACGATTTCGAGCTGAAAAGCCGCAAACAGCTCAAGGGCAATATCTATCTGGCCAAGGTGGTGCGGGTCGAGCCCTCCCTCCAGGCCGCCTTTGTGGAATACGGCGGCAACCGCCACGGGTTTCTGGCTTTTTCCGAAATCCATCCGGACTATTACAGGATCCCGGTCGAGGACCGCGAACAGCTTCTGAAGGAGATGGCGTCCGCGCCGGAAGACCAGGACGGTGAGGAAGACGGGGAAACAGGAGAAGGTGCCGGCGGTGAAGCCGCGGGCAACACCGGCACGGAAGGGTTTTTCCCGCCGCCGGATGTCCAGACAGAGGACATTCCCGCAGGGGCTGTTGCCGCGGAACCTGTTCCTGCAGACATGCTTCCGCAGCTGGACAATCCGGTGGCGGAGAAAGTGGCGCTGGAAGAGTATCTTCCCGAAACATCCGGTACGAACGGAGAGGCCGTACGTCCGGATGCCTTGGGCGGCGACACACCGCCTGACGCCTTGGGCGGCGATACGGTAGAGGACGAGGAAACCCGCCGCAAGGCCCGCCCCTGGCGGAACTACCGGATCCAGGAAGTCATCCACCGCCGCCAGATCCTTCTGGTCCAGGTGGTGAAGGAGGAGCGCGGCAACAAGGGCGCTGCCCTGACCACCTACCTGTCCCTGCCGGGCCGCTATTGCGTCCTGATGCCCAACACGCCCAAGGGCGGGGGAATCAGCCGCAGGATCACCAGTCCCCAGGACCGCAGACGCCTGAAAGACATGGTCGAGGCGCTGGGCGTTCCCGACGGCATGGCGGTCATTCTGCGGACTGCGGGTCTGGACAAGGGCGAGGCGGACATCCGCCGCGACCTGGAATACCTGCTGCGCCTGTGGGACACGGTGCGCGAGGAAACGCTGCAGTCCACGGCGCCCAAGCTGATCTATGAGGAAGCCAACCTCATCAAGCGGACCATCCGCGACACCTATTCGTCCGAGATTGACGAAATCATCGTCGAGGGCGATGCCGCCTGGAACGCGGCCCGGGACTTCATGCACATGCTGATGCCGTCCCATGCCCGCAAGATCCACCATTACCGGGAGCAGGGCCTGCCCCTGTTCCTGCGCTATCAGGTCGAGGGCCAGATCGACAGCATCCACAACCCTGTGGTCCAGCTGCGTTCGGGCGGGTACATCGTCATCAACCAGACCGAGGCGCTGGTCGCCATCGACGTGAATTCCGGCCGCGCCACGCGCGAGAAGAATATCGAGGAAACGGCCCTGCGCACCAATCTGGAAGCCGCGGACGAGGCTGCGCGCCAGATCCGGCTGCGCGACCTGGCGGGGCTGATTGTCATCGACTTCATCGACATGGAAGAGGGCCGCCACAACGCGGCGGTCGAGCGGCGCCTGAAAGAGGCCATGAAGAATGACCGGGCCAGGATCCAGCTGGGGCGGATCTCGGCCTTCGGGCTTCTGGAGCTGTCGCGGCAGCGGTTGCGGCCCAGCCTGTCCGAGGCGCATTTCGAGAAATGCCCGCACTGTGCGGGAACGGGGACCCTGCGCTCTGCCGAATCCGCCGCCATGCTGGCCCTGCGCACGCTGGAGGAAGAGGGCGCAAAACGCCGCTCCAGCGAGCTGACCATCCATATTCCCACCCGCGTGGCCCTGTGCCTGCTCAACCAGAAGCGCCAGATCCTGGTGTCCATGGAACAGCGCTATGGCATGCGGGTCACGGTGGCCTGTGACGATACGCTGGTTCCCCCCAATTGCCGCGTGGAGCGGGTGGGGATCCGCGATACGGACACGGCCTCCGGCCCGGTGACGGGAGAACAGGTCATGATGTCCACAGGACTGGAAGAGACTGCGGTGGACACAGCGCCTGTGTCCGGGGAAGTAACAGAACCCCTTGGAGAAGAAGAGTTTGTGGAAGCTTCCGGTGTGCCCACTGCCGGGGAGGGACAGGATATGTCCCGCCGTCGCCGCGGACGCCGCGGCGGACGTCGCCGGCGGGAACACCAGGGAGATTTTTCCAGGGAGGCGCCGTCCTCCGGACAGGAAGCCGCGCCGCAGCCTGCAGACATTGATGCCCTGTTCGAGGCCAGCGAGCGGGTCTGGGAGCAGGGACAGGAAGGCTCACAGGGTCAGCAGAGGTCCCGCGATGCAGGACTGGCCCACAGCAATGGCAGGCGCGAGCACTCCCAGGAAGGCCGGCACCAGGACGGTCGGGGTCCACGTCGTGGTGGACGCCGCCGTGGTCCCGGCGGACGGGGACGCCATGGTGGCCCTGGTCGCCCGCATGCCCACCGGGAAGGCGGAATGACCGAAAGACAAGGCCATGCGTCGGCCCGGGATATGGGCGCGGCCCCGTCCGGTCCACCACCGTCTGCGGGAGAAGGCGGCGGCAATGAGGCCACGCCGGTGCGCAAGGGCTGGTGGAACAAGCTTCTGGGAAACTGAGTATGGATTCTGGTGATATGAACGGAAATGGTGGACGCAATAACATGGGGCCGACTTACCGGCTGCCGGCCCTGGACCAGGACTACATTCTGGGTGATTCCATGCGGGGCGTGCGTTTCCTGCTGGAATATTCCAAGGCCGAGGAGCACCTGCGCGCCTGGGGCATCCGGTCCGCCGTCGTGGTATTCGGAAGCGCCCGCGTCCGGCCGGATGCATACAGGTATGAACAGGCCCGGCTTTTCGGAAAGATTGTCTCGGAACAGGGCGGCGCCCTGACGCCGAAAGACGGCTGGCGCGACAACGTCATCGCCACCGGGGGCGGACCCGGCATCATGGAGGCGGCCAACCGGGGTGCGCATGAGGTTGGCGCCCCGTCCATCGGATTCAACATTGCCCTGCCGACCGAGCCGCAACCCAATGCCTACAGCACGCCCGAACTGACGTTCAATTTCCATTACTTCGCCATGCGCAAGATGCACCTGGCCATGCGCTCCAGCGCGCTGGTGGTATTTCCGGGTGGCTTTGGCACGCTGGACGAGCTGTTCGAGCTTCTGACCCTCAGCCAGCACAACAAGATGTCGCCGGTGCCCATCGTGCTGTTTGACACCGCCTTCTGGAAAAAACTGGTGAACTTCGAGTTTCTGGTGGAGGAGGGTATGATCGCCCCGCGTGACCTGTCCCTGTTCGCCTATGCGGATACGGCCCAGGAAGCCTGGGATGCCCTGAAGAAAAAAGGCCTGCACAAAAGAACCGCACCGACCCTGCTCAAGGAGCAGGTCTGAGTATACCGTCTGCGAAGATTCTTCTCTTCTTTTGTTGTCATCCTGAGCGGAGCGTCACACCGTGACGCGCAGTCGAGGGATCTTTCTTTGTGAAGGAGATCCCTCCACTCACTGTGTTCGGTCGGGATGACATGAACATTGCGGGAGACATCAAGCTTTCCTGTCTCGGTTTACCGCGCAGCGCCGGCCATGATGCCGCCCAGAATCTTTCGGGTCTGGCTGTGGTGGGCGTGGCAGATGGCCACTGCCAGGGCGTCAGCGGCGTCGGGGGAGCTGGCCAGACATCCGGGCAGCAGGATTTTCACCATGGCCTGGATCTGGGTCTTGTCCGCATGGCCGTTCCCAACAACGGATTTCTTGATCAGGTTAGCGGGGTATTCGCCCACCTCCAGCCCCCGCCGGGCGGGCACCAGAAGGGCGATGGCCCGCGCATGGCCCAGTTTCAGCGTCGAGACCGGGTTCTTGTTCAGGAAGGTTTCCTCCACCGCCGCCTCGTCCGGTGTCCACTGGTCCAGCAGGGTCTGCAGCCCGTCATGAAGCTGCACCAGCCGCCGGGCCAGCGACAGGGTGTTGTCGGAATGCACGGTGCCCGCGGCTACAAAAGACAGCCGGTTTCCCTGTACGTCAATAACTCCCCAGCCCGTGTGGCGCAGGCCGGGATCAAGACCAAGAATGCGGCGGGGAGAAGAAAGAGACATGAGTCTGACAATAGGCCCTGGGATCAGGACCGGTCAACCGGGCCACTCATCGCCCCAGTCTGTTTTGCGAACCCGGGACCACAGGGTTTTGTCGCGGCGGGAGACTGTCTCCCGCTTCAGCTGTCCTTCCGGTGTGCACAGGTCCAGCCGCACGTGGCCACTGCGGTGCAGGGGCGCGCTGACCACCCGGCTGGCGGGAGTTTCTGCAATGCCGAGGCCGGGTCGCACAGCAATCACATATGAAAACTTTTCAGTGCCATGATCCAGGGCCGCGGCCTTGGCCTCGCGATGGAGGGCCGAGCGCCGGATGTCTTGCGGGAAATGGCACCAGTTGTCCGCGGGCATGGGACAGGCCTTTGCATGGGGGCAGGGGGCCAGGATCCTGGCGCCGCCCGCCAGAAGGATCTCACGCGCCTGCCGCACAGTCTCAAATCCCTGCCGCGAGCCGGGCTCGGCCAGCACAAGGGCACCCTGCGTGGCAGCCCACAGGCGCCGGATCACATCGGGCAGGGCAGCGGGAGGAAGTTCATTCAGGGCATAGGACGCCACCACGAGGTCCGATGCCGGCCAGACATTGCGGTCTGTCAGGTCCTCACGGCGCCACAGGACATGCCGGTCCGGAAACTGTCCCAGGTGGAACAGGGTCTGGCCGACAGTGATCCATTCCCCGTCGCGCTCCAGCAGCGTCATGGCCTCCGGCTGCCCGAAACAGGCCGCCACGGCCCAGGCGGTGGTTCCGGGGCCTGCGCCCGCATCCAGGATCGAGCGGGGCCGGAAGTCTGGTTTCTTGCGCTGAAGTTCCGAAAGACACCGGGCCGCCACAGCCCATGTGGCCGGCAGGCGGGTCAGCAGATAGGCCAGCTTTTCCGTGCGCCCCAGCGACAGCCTGTCCCTGTCGGTCCGGTAGGCAGCCGTTACATCTGCAGCAGCCTTTTTGCGCGCCGGGGCGGAAAGATCCGCCGCCAGCTGTTCTGTGGCGCGCGCCAGGGATTCAGGAAAGGACGGGATCTTTTCAGTCACAGGTTATTGGTGAACAACCCACGTTCTTGCAGGCCCTGTGTCAAGGTGCACATGGCCGGTGCCGGGATACAGGGCAGCGCCGCCTTTTTTCAGGGCCAGCGCCGCGTCCAGGATCCGCTGGGGCTCGATGCCCGGAATGCGGATGTCCACGGCCTTGCCATGCATGTGCAGGCTTTCCTTCGCCACCAGGCTGTTGTTTTTTGCCATGGCCCGGTTGCGGGCCGGATCGCGGTATCCGTTGACAACCTCGATGGGCTGGCTGGCGGGCAGACCCAGCTTTGTGCGCAGGGCATGGAGATAGTCCAGCAGGGCGGGATCCACAGGATAGATATCGCCCGTGACAGGATCGCGAAAAATGCGGGACAGGGCGATGATGGCCTCCTGGTCATGGCCGCCATTGCGCCACCAGGTCTGGTGAACCTGCTCGCGGGTCTGTGGCTGGACCAGGGTCAGGGACTTTTCGCCTGTATTTGGGACAAATCCCGCACAGGCGGACAGCAGCAGCGCCAGAGCCACTATTGCCATTCTGCGGACAGGGCGGATCACCGGATATTTCCCCTTAACGATTGTCCAGGATATTCCATGCGACAATGTCATACTGATCGCATTTCTGTACATGCGATGTCCATCCTGGAAACTGGCCTGCCCGGGGGAGACCCCAGGCAGGCTTTTTTCAGAACCCGCCCCCAAAACCCTGACTGCCATGGCGTTCTGCCTTGTCTTCCTGCGCTTCCGGTGCTCACGTACTGTAACGTACGCTCCGCTCCGGTTCTCGAAAAAGACGGCGGCAATCCGCTCACGGCAGCGGGTTGGGAGACGGGTTCGTAAATCATACAACCGTGGACGGAGCCCTGTAGACAAGCCGTGCGATCAGGGCGCTGGCCAGACCCCAGACCAGCAGGGCGGCCAGCCACGCGAGGGCCAGCTTTCCGGGAATGGGCATCCACACATAGCATCCGGCGGCGGAAACGCCCAGCATCAGCCCGGTCCAGAACCCGAACTTCAGGGTCCTGTACAGGGGCAGACCGGCGCAGCAGCGGGCGTAGAGGGCAACGAACGCGAGGGCCATGGCCAGCTGACGGGCCAGGTTCAGGAGCATGCCCTTTTCCATCTCTTCCATCGGGCGCCACAGGGTGGCGGCTTCCAGATACAGGGGCATCAGCAGGTGCCCGTGGACCAGCATCTCATACCCGACAGTAAACAGTGCAACGACAACAAACGTCACCAGAAAACGGGGAACATGCAGGGGTTTCATGACAGTTCCTTTCAGGACGATCCAGCAGGATTGCTGTTGAGCAGATCATGCAGCAATTTTCCCGTCCTGAAAAGCGGGACAGTTTTTCTGTTCACAGAGACCCTGGCGCCCGTTTTCGGGTTGCGTCCCGTCCGGGCCCTGCGCTGACGTGTGTGAAAAACCCCGAAGCCGCGCAGCTCGACCCTTTTTCCCGCAGCAAGTGCGCCGGCAATGGCGGCAAAGACAGCGTCAACAGCCTTTTCCAGATCACCGGCCCGCAGGTGCGGGTTGCGCCGGGACAGCCTGGCCACCAGTTCGGATCGTGTCATGCTTTTTGCCATACCCGGACAAAACCTCTTTCAGTAACAGGATCCTGCGTACTACACATAAAAGGTTCCTGTTTTCAAGGAGAACACACCATGACAGCCGGTCTTCTGCGCGACCTGCCCCGCCCCAGGACGGTCCTGTTCGACTGGGACAATACCCTGGTGGATGTGTGGCCCCTGCTGCACCGGGCCATGAACGCGGCGCTGCAGGCTGTGGGCTATGCGCCCTGGACACTGGGTGAGGCACAGGTGCGCATGAAAAGATCCGCCCGCGACATCATGCCACAGCTGTTTGGCGACAGGGCATCCGTGGCTGAAAAGGCTTTCCACGCCGCCTACCGGTCCCTGCATCTGGAGGCGCTGGCGCCCTGTGACGGGGCCGAGAGGATTCTGGCCTTGCTGCACGAATCAGAAATTCCCGCCGCTGTGGTCAGCAACAAGACCGGATCCATCCTGCGGGACGAGGTGGCCATGCTGGGGTGGGAGAGGTACTTCGTCAGGACGGTGGGGGCCCGCGACGCGGCCCGGGACAAGCCCGCCGTCGATGTGGTGCTGATGGCCCTTGAAAGCACGGGGATTGCTCCGGGCCCCGATGTATGGTTTGTGGGGGATACGGATGTGGACATGGAATGCGCCCATACATCCGGATGTACCCCCATTCTCCTTGGCGTGGAAAAAATGGCCGGGGGGATGGAGTTATGGCCGCCGGCTGCCTATATTCCTGACTGCAACCGGCTGCACGGGGAGATGGTCGCAAGGCTGGCCGCACCATAACAGAAAGGAGAAAGTCATGGCCGAGAAAAATCACAACGTCCAGGACGTATTCCTCAATCACGTGCGCAGGAACAGAACACCCGTGACCGTATTTCTGGTCAATGGCGTCAAGCTGCAGGGCGTGATCACATGGTTTGACAGTTTCTGCCTGCTGCTGCGGCGCGAGGCGCACGCCCAGCTGGTCTACAAGCACGCCATCTCCACCATCATGCCGTCTGTTCCGGTCCAGCTGTTCGAGGGGGATGCGGAAACCATGCCGGAGAACGGAACAGAATCCGGTGCAGAGTAAATCCGTCGTCGGGAAACAGACCCGGGCCCTTGTCATCCATCCCGTCCTGAGGGAAGCGCAGAAGGAACCGCTGCGCACCGACCATGCCGCGCTGGAGGAAGCTGTGGCGCTGGCGCGGTCCATCGACCTTGAGATCTGCGGGGCGGAGATTGTCCGCCTGCAGCGGGCCCGGCCCGGAATGCTGCTGGGCAGCGGCACGGTGGAGACTCTGGCGCAGCGCGTGGCGCAGGACAAGATCGGCCTGGTCATCGTTGACCATGTTCTGTCCCCGGTCCAGCAGCGCAACCTGGAGCGGTCCAGCAAGGCCAAGGTCATCGATCGCACCGGCCTGATCCTGGAAATTTTCGGCCAGCGGGCGCGCACGCGGGAGGGGCAGCTTCAGGTCGAGCTGGCGGCGCTGGACTACCAGCGCTCCCGCCTCGTGCGGTCCTGGACCCACCTGGAGCGGCAGCGGGGCGGATTCGGATTTCTGGGTGGCCCCGGCGAATCCCAGCTGGAGATGGACCGGCGCATGATCGACACGCGCATCCTGCGGATCAAAAAGGATCTGGAGGATGTGCGCCGTACCCGCGGCCTGTCGCGCCAGGCGCGCCAGCGGGTGCCGTTTCCCGTGGTGGCGCTGGTGGGCTATACCAACGCGGGAAAATCCAGCCTGTTCAACGCCCTGTCAGGGGGCAGCGTGCTGGCGAAGGACCAGCTGTTCGCCACGCTGGACCCCACCATGAGGTCCATTCCCCTGCGAGGGGGGCGCAAGGCCATCCTGTCCGACACGGTGGGGTTTGTGTCAAACCTGCCCACCACGCTGGTGGAGGCGTTCCGCGCCACGCTGGAGGAGGTCCAGGCCGCGGACATCATCCTGCATGTACGCGACATCGCCCATCCGGACACCGAGGCCCAGCGCCAGGATGTGGAGCGGGTCCTGGAAGAACTGGAGATCCACGCGGCAACAGATCCGCGCCTGATCCAGGTCCTGAACAAGATCGACCTGCTGTCCCCCGAAGAGCGGGACCGGATCCGTGCGCAGATGGCGGGCCGGGCCGATGCCATTGCCGTATCCGCTGTGACCGGCGAGGGGCTGGAGGATATCCGTACCGCCATCCTGCGCTTTCTGGAGCAGGATCGGGTCGTAACCGACGTGCGCGTGCCCCTGACGGACGGAGCATCCATCGCCTGGCTTTACGACCGGGGTACTGTCCTGGCGCGGCGGGACAGCGACGACACAGCCTTTATCCACGTGTCCCTGGACCAGGCCGACCTGGCGCGGTTCCGGAAAAGGCAGAAACCCTTCCCTTGACCCCGGCAGGCCGGGGTTGGTATCAGGAACAGGATAACCACTGTCATATCGGGAATACGGAATGAGTTCTTTCCTTCTGCATCGTTTCTGTCCTGTTGCTGTCCTTGCAGTCGCCCTGGCCCTTGCGGTGCCGGCCCTGGCGGCGGAGGCCCAGCCCCTGGGAGCCCACAAGGACTGGTCTTCCTGGATGTTCGAGGAAAAAGAGGGCAAGGTCTGTTTCATGCAGACAAAGCCCCGGAAGAGCGAAGGGAAATACACCCGGCGGGGCGATGTCTACCTGCAGGTCACCCACAGGCCGGCAGAGGGAAGCTTTGACGTGGTCAGCCTGACGGCCGGATATTCCTTCAAGCCCGGCAGCGATCTGTCAGTAAAGATTGACGGCCGGTCCTTTACCCTGCTCACCAGCGGCGAGAGGGCCTGGGCCCTGGACGAGGCCGGGGACAGACAGCTGACCGACGCCATCCTGAAAGGAAAGCAGATGGTGGTGAAAGGCGTGTCCAGCCGGGGCACGGAAACAACGGATACCTATAGCCTGAGCGGATCCACGGCTGCCCACAAGGCCATTGACAAGGCCTGCCGGTAGAGACCCCCTCCATAACCCTGACTGCGGCGGACGCCTGCCACGTCACTGCGGTCCTCGAATCCTCATGTACTATCGTGTACACTCCGGTTCTGCGGTCCTCGTTTCTGGCATTCGTCTCGCCGCAGCGGGTTCTGCAGGGGGGCTATTGAGACTATTGAAATGACAAACCCTTCTTCCCTCAACGCTGTCCACCATCCGCCCCTGACGGGCCGGTTGCCGGACAGTCTGGTGATCCTGCTGCACGGGCTGGGTGCGGACGGGCAGGATCTGATTTCCCTGGCGCCGGAGCTGGCTGCGGCTGCGCCCTCGGCAGCCTTTGTGGCGCCGGATGCCCCGTGGCCCTGCGACATGGCACCGTTTGGATACCAGTGGTTCAGCCTGCAGGACCGGGATGCCGGACGCGTATACGCCGGGGTCCAGACGGCCTTTGGCATCCTGCAGGGATTTCTGGATACCATGGCCGATCGCTATGGCGTGCCAGGAAATCGCACAGTTCTGGCTGGTTTTTCGCAGGGAGCCATGATGGCCCTGCATGCGGGTCTGCGGCAGCAGAAGGGATGCGCGGGTGTTGTCGCCTGGTCAGGAGCCCTGACAGGCCCTGAACATCTGGCGACGGAGACGGTCAGCCGGCCGCCGGTTCTGGTAATCCACGGCGCAGAGGATGAGATTGTTCCGCCCCAGGTGTTTGAACCCGCGGTCAGGGCGCTGGAAGGTGCCGGTGTACCCGTGGAAGGGCACATGCTGCCCGGTCTGGGGCACGGCATTGATCCGCGCGGGCTGGATCTTGCCAGAAACTTTCTGGCCCGCACCCTGCCGCCCCTGTCATTATGATCCTTGGTGCTGTGACAGCCCGGGACCTGCTGCGCCTGGCCGCGGAGTCCCTGAAGCAGGCCGGCATTGATACTCCTGTGCTGGATGCGCGCCTGCTGCTGCAGCATAGTCTGGGGTGCAGCCGGGAAGACCTGCTGGGTGATCTTTCTGTAACAGAACAGCAACAGACGGATTTTGAGGTCCTGCTGCGCCGTCGCCTGGCGCGGGAACCTGTGTCCCGCATCACAGGAAGGCGCGGCTTCTGGACCCATGAGTTCCGCCTGTCGCCCGACACGCTGGACCCGCGCCCGGACAGCGAAACGCTGGTGGAGACTGCTCTGGACTTTTTCCCGGACCGGCCGGCACCGCTGCGCATACTGGATCTGGGGACGGGCACAGGCTGCCTGCTTCTGTCCATCCTGTCCGAATATCCGCACGCTTCCGGTCTGGGGGTGGATCTGGCTCCCGGCGCTGTAGAGACAGCCAGCGCCAATGCCCGTGATCTGGGACTGGAGGGCAGGGCGGTTTTCCGGGAAGGCTCATGGGCCGAGGGAATTGAAGAGGCTTTTGACCTGGTGATCTCCAATCCGCCCTATATTCCCGCCGGGGATATTGCAGGGCTGGAGCCGGAGGTGCGCGACCACGACCCCCGCCTGGCCCTGGCGGGGGGAGCGGACGGGCTGGAGGCATACAGGACCATTGCCCGCGATTTGCCCCGCCTCCTGAAACCGCAGGGATATGTGCTGCTGGAAGTGGGGGCATGGCAGGCCGATGACATATCAGCCCTTCTGGGCGCCGCGGGTCTGGCCGTCCTTCCCCACCGCCGCGACCTTGCCGGAATTGACCGGGTGGTTGTGGGCCACCAAGGCATCTGACCGGAATTTACCATCTTTTTACCAGTGCTCTTCCAGACTGCCTGTATCAGCGCTTCCTGTGTCTGGAAAAAGATATGACAAATATGGATGGGCAAAAAGAGCGGGTGGAACGGGCTATCGGGTTTTTTCAGGGAGATTTTCAGGGTACCCTGAAGAAAAGCCTGCAGTCTGTGGGAGCCAGAGAGATCGAGCTCTGGGGACTGACAGTGAAATTTGATCCTGAAGAACGGAAAGATCCTGTATCCGGTCAGGACCTGCTGCCCCTGTGCCGCATCAGTGTTTTCTTTTTGCTGCCGGATACATCGCGGCTGGCCAGATCGTTTGGGCAGATGCCGCAGACATGGAAGGAAAGAGAAATGGATCCACAGTCACAGGGCCTGCGCCATAGATGTTTTTATCATGATCTTGATCCGGTGGATGTGGACAGCAGGGCCCCCGGCTGCAAGGCATATATCCAGAAGCTTTTTTCCGGAATTGCAAGAGAGTTTGCAGCCCTTCCGCCGCCGCAGTCTCCGCTGCCGGGGTGTCAGAAAGTCAGGATCTACCGCTTCTTCCGGCCTGGTCAGTGATCCGCGCTGTGCAGGATCTGGTCCCGCACGCCCGTGTCATAGGCCAGCCCTTCCGCAGTCACCACCGCGCCATCGGGGAACATGGACCGGATCAGCCCCTTGCGCTCCAGCACCGCCCAGGGGGCCGGGTTGAACAGGCCCGAAGCATCCTGCGTCATCACCACATACCGGCCCAGATGGAAATGGTTCCCGTGAGGGTGGGGCAGGTGGATCACAGCCCGGCTGCCCTCATCGTTGCCCGGGGCTGATGTTTCAGGCATGCGCGCCAGTTCCTGCAGCAGGGCCAGGGTTTTCAGCTGCAGCGCGTTGAGGCCCAGGGGATTTTTCCGGTTTGCCATGACAGGTCCACAATCAGGGTGAAAAAGAGCCTGTAATGTAAAGACACAGGCCCTTCCCATGCAAGTCGTGAAATCGTGGTCCGCCTCTCTTCTGCCCGCCTTTGTGGCTGCGGGCTTCCCCCTGGCGTTCGGGATCCTGGCGCTGGTGCTGGGGCAGGACGCCAACTGGGACCTGAAAAACTATCACTGGTATAACGGATATGCGTTTCTGTGGGGTCGCTGGAATATCGATATCCTGCCGTCCCAGACGCCCTGGTTCTATAACCC
>JALYJY010000018.1 GCA_030775045.1 Pseudomonadota bacterium
CGTACCCGGCGGGATTTTCGTTGTTCATATCGAAAACACCACCGCCATTTTGAGATCGGACGTCGGAAAGGTAATTCTCGATCCACGCTTTTTTGGTATTGAGAAAGGCGATGACTTCTTTGGCATCGTCAATATCAGCAGGGGTATTGCCATCTGTCCCGTCATATAAGCCGAACAGGTTTCCTTCGGCCAGGCGGCGCTTGGCTACGCCATACTCATGGTTCGGATTGGTGTTGTAGGTGATTTCATACCAAGCCTCCTGCCTGCCATAGTCTTTCTGGATAGCCGCCTTCAGCTTATTGCTGCGATCCAGAACACCGTTCCAGGACAGGGAAACCAGAACCGCCCGCTCCCGGGCGTCGGCAGGAATACCGGGCGCCCAGCGATCGACATTTTGCTCATAGGTGCCAATAATATTATCAAAGGCCGTGCGGATTTCTGCCTCACCGGACCAGGTAAAATCTGACCTGCGGTTAGGGATAGCCGTCAAGCGGTTATCTGCTGCCCGGGCAGTCATGATGGTATCCAGAGGATCCTGGATGGCGGGATCAGGTTGGCCGCGTGGAATACCCGTCGTGGGGCGCGCTGTTGAGATCACCTGCTGAATCTGCCTGATGTATTCGTTTTCTATGGTGCGTTGGTCAGCAGGCAGATCCCCGCCTAGGTTTAAGCCCATTCTCCGGAAAACTTCCTCCTGAACATCTGGATTCGAATTACGAATATTAAATCCAACACCGGTTGTGGGGATACCTGCACTATCAAAATGCCCCATGCACCCAGAAATCCGGCAAGTCGGTCCTGGTTCATGCCCCATCTGTGGTATGGCTCTGGAGCCAGAGGTGGTCTCTGCCGAAGCTGAACCCAATCACGAACTTCAGGATATGCAACGCCGGTTTGTAATTGGAGGACTCTTGACCTTGCCACTCCTCTTTTTGGAAATGGGCGGGCATTTTGGTCTTAGCTTCATACATGAATTACCAATGACTGTTCTGCCCTGGTTACAGTTTCTGTTAGCTACGCCTGTTGTCTTGTGGGCGGGTTGGCCATTCTTCCAGCGTGGCTGGGCGTCCGTTAAAACACGTAACCTCAATATGTTTACCTTGATCGCTCTGGGAACTGGTGCAGCTTATCTTTACAGCCTTGTAGCGGTTCTGGCACCGGGACTATTTCCAGACGGCTTTAGAGATATGAACGGCAATGTTCCGCTCTATTTTGAGCCAGCAGCTGTCATTGTGGTTCTCGTCCTTCTAGGTCAAGTCTTAGAACTTCGTGCTCGCGAACGTACAGGCGGAGCTATTCGAGCCTTGCTCAATCTGGCTCCGAAGACAGCCCGTCGCGTTCTTACTGACGGTCATGATGAAGAAATCTCTTTAGATCAGGTACATGTGGGCGACCATCTTCGGGTTCGTCCGGGTGATAGTATCCCTGTGGATGGTGTCATCTTGGAGGGCCGTAGCAGTATCGATGAGTCCATGGTGACGGGTGAATCTATGCCTGTTGAAAAAGAACCCGGCGCTAAAGTGATTGGGGGCACACTGAATACGACCGGCTCATTTGTCATGAAGGCTGAACTGGTGGGATCCGACACCATGCTGTCCCGGATCGTTCAGATGGTTGCCCAGGCCCAGCGCTCCAGGGCTCCTATCCAGAAGCTTGCTGACCTAGCAGCGGCTTATTTTGTACCAGCCGTGATTGTGGTTGCTATCCTGGCCTTTATTGTCTGGTCCGTTTGGGGGCCTGAGCCTGCTTTGACGTATGCTTTGATTGCTGCTGTCTCAGTTCTCATTATTGCCTGTCCATGTGCTTTAGGCCTGGCCACACCCATGTCCATTATGGTTGGGGTGGGGCGAGGCGCTCAAATGGGCATTCTAATCAAGAATGCAGAGGCCCTTGAACGGATGGAGAAAGTCGATACTCTGGTTGTTGATAAAACGGGTACTCTTACCGAGGGTAAGCCTCGGGTTGTATCTATTTCTCCTGCGAATAATTTTAGCGAAGCAGACCTCTTGCGCCTGGCTGCCAGCCTGGAGCGTTCGAGCGAACATCCTTTGGCGGCTGCGATTGTAACCGCGGCTAAAGAACGCAACTTATCCATGGCAGATGTAAAGGAGTTTAAATCCATAACAGGTGAAGGTGTCATTGGACAGGTAGAAGGCCAAATTGTCGCTCTTGGCAACAAAAAGCTCATGCAAAGCCAGAAGGTTGATTTAGGCGACCTTGAAGCCCAAGCGGATCAGTTACGTCAAAATGGCGCTACGGTACTCCTCGCTGCTATTAACGGAAAAGCAGCCGGTATCATTGCCATTGCCGATCCTATTAAGGCTTCAACACCAGAAGCTATAAAGGACCTTCAAGAAAGTGGCATTCAAGTTGTTATGCTGACAGGGGATAACCTGACTACAGCACGTGCCGTTGCAGCTAAAATTGGCATTACGGACGTCCAGGCCGAAGTTTCTCCGGCAGATAAGCAAAAGATTGTTGAGCAGCTCAAGGCCAAAGGTCGCATTGTGGCTATGGCAGGGGATGGCGTGAACGATGCTCCGGCCCTGGCAGCCGCGGACGTTGGAATTGCCATGGGGACAGGTACAGATGTGGCCATTCAGAGCGCTGGGGTCACCCTGATCAAAGGTGATCTCGCTGGAATTGCCCGAGCCCGTCATCTAAGCCAAGCCACCATGCGCAATATACGTCAGAACCTGTTTTTCGCTTTTATCTATAATATGGCGGGTGTTCCTATTGCCGCAGGAGCTCTTTATCCAGCCTTTGGGCTGCTCCTCAGTCCTATCATCGCTGCTGGCGCTATGGCCTTAAGTTCGGTGTCAGTTGTTGGGAACGCCTTGCGATTGAGGGAAAGATGATCTGTGAAGCAACTGTTGCAACATCTGGCCTGATGGGGTCATTCTGGGGCTGCAAAGGAAGTAGCATAATATCATTCCTTATGCTGTCGCAGGAATACAAAAGCAGAGAGTGATTGCATGGCAGAGGCCTTTCTCGCTGCGATGGCGCCGTTCCAGGGCGTCATGCTGGCTCTGGCACTGGGATTTTTGATTGGCATTGAGCGGGGATGGTCACGGCGTGAGGCGCCGGACGGGGCGAGGGTCGCCGGGATCCGGACCTTTGCCCTGCTTGGGCTGACGGGCGGCATAGCGGGAGAGGCGGGGCGCCAGTTTTCCCTGGTCCCGGCCTCCGTCATTCTTGCAGCCGCCGCCGCAACCCTGCTTGCTGGCTATGCCCTTGGAGTGCGGCGTCAGGAAAGTGTCAGCGCAACAACGACCGTTGCCGGGATCATTACATTGGGCCTGGGGTTTTTCGCGGCCATGGGACAGGGTGTTCTGGCATCTGTTCTGGCCGCGATCATGATGCTTGTTCTGGCGTCGCGGCACCAGCTGCACGGCTGGCTTGTTCATCTGAACCAGATCGAGATTCGGGCCATTGCACGTTTTGCCGTGATATCGCTGGCTGTTCTGCCCCTTCTGCCCGATCAGGCCTATGGTCCGTATGATGCCTGGAACCCTCATAAACTCTGGCTGATGGTTGTCCTTGTATCCGGCATTTCCTTCGCTGGCTATGTGGCAGCCAAGCGTTTTGGAAGCACACGGGGAATTCTGGTGACCGCGATAGCAGGGGCTGTTGTCTCATCGACAGCGGTTACAGCTTCCCTGGCCATGCGACTGCGTCAGGGTGACGGGATACAGAAAGTGCTGACTGCAGGCATTGCTGCTGCCTCAGCTGTCATGTTTTTGCGTGTTCTGGTTCTGGTGGCAATTCTGGCTCCGTTTGCCCTGGCATCAACAGCCCTGCTGATTGGTCCTGCCGCGCTTTTCAGTACCGGCTTTGCAGGATGGCTCTTCAGTCGTACCGGCGGAAAAGAGGAAAAGGGAGCCGATGTGATTTCCCTGCGTAATCCGTTCGACATAAGGTCAGCGGTTATTCTGGCAGGGCTTGTCATGGTATTGTCCGTTATTGCCCGGTGGACACTGGATCACGTGGGGGATGCAGGACTGGCTGCAGCGCTGGCCGTATCCGGAATGGCAGATGTGGACTCTGCTGTCATTACCATTGGAACCTTGCCCCGGGGCAGCCTTGATGCCAAGATCGCAGGTCTGATCCTGGCAGCGTGTGTGATGATCAATACCCTTGTCAAGGCCGGGATCCTGGTGGGTATTGCAGGCTGGTCTGCGGGATGGAAAGCTGCGCTTCCGCTGGTGCTCAGCGTTGCTGCAGGCCTTCTGGTCCTGCCAGTGCTTCTTGTTCAGGGTTAAGTCCGGATTTTCTGAAACCTGCAGGGAAGGGTATGCCATGAAAGCGCTTGTCTATAAGGGGCCCGGTCAGAAGGCCGTTGAGGAGAGGCCTGTACCCCGGATCCAGGTCCCGACGGACGCTGTCGTAAGGATAACGAAAACAACCATCTGCGGTACGGACCTGCATATCCTGAAGGGAGATGTGCCCACCTGCGAGCCCGGGCGCATTCTGGGTCATGAAGGCACAGGCATTGTGGAAAAAACAGGGGAGGGGGTGACGTCAGTCAAACCCGGAGACCGTGTGCTGATTTCCTGCATCACATCCTGCGGCCGGTGCGAGTACTGCCGCAAACAGATGTACTCCCATTGCACTGACGGGGGCTGGATCCTGGGGCATAAAATTGACGGCACGCAGGCCGAATACGTGCGCATTCCCCATGCCGATACCAGCCTCCATAAACTGCCGCCAGGGGTGGACGAGGAATCCATCGTCATGCTCAGCGATATCCTGCCCACGGGATACGAATGCGGTGTGCTGAACGGAAAAATAAAGCCGGGCGATACTGTGGCCATTGTCGGTGCCGGGCCCATCGGTTTGGCGACCCTGCTGACGGCCCAGTTCTATGCCCCGTCAGAAATCATCATGATTGATGTGGACGTGAACCGTCTGGAGGTGGCCAAAAAGCTGGGTGCGACTGCCTGTATCAACGCCGGGAAAAATGCGGTCGAAACTGTCATGACAATGACAGGGGGACGGGGTGTGGATGTTGCCATTGAGGCGGTAGGTGTTCCGGCCACCTTTGTCATGTGCGAGGATATTGTGACCGCAGGCGGCGTCATTGCCAACATCGGCGTGCATGGCGTCAAGGCCGACCTGCACCTGGAGCGGCTGTGGAGCCACAACATCACGATCACCACACGGCTGGTGGATACGGTGTCCACGCCCCTGCTCCTGAAAACTGTCGGATCCGGAAAACTGGATCCGCTGCAGCTGATCACGCACCGCTTCAGTTTCAGCCAGATCCTTGAGGCCTATGAGACTTTCAGTAAAGCTGCGGACACGCGCGCGCTAAAAGTGATTATCAGCGCTTCTGCCTGACGACGATACGGGCATCCAGGGCGATAACGCCCTTTTCCCCGGCCAGCAGGGGGTTGATGTCCAGTTCCTGGATCAGGGGTTGCTCGACCGCCATGTGGGACAGCCTGACCAGAGTTTCCGCAATGGCGTCGAGATCTGCTGGTGGCCGGTTACGGTAGCCTTTCAGAAGTTTATGGATACGTGTGCGCGCCATAAGTTCATGGGCGGATACCAGATCCAGCGGCGGAAGGGCTACAGCCCTGTCCGCAACCACCTCGGCGGATGTTCCTCCTGCTCCGAAGAGCAGAGTGGGCCCGAAGGTCCTGTCCGTCGCAATCCCCAGAATGAGTTCGTATGAATCCTGCATATGCAGCATGGGCTGGACGGTCAGGCCCAGGATTGTGGCGTCCGGGCGTGCCTTCCTGACTTTTTCCAGTATGTCCTTGGCCGTGACGGCGGCTTCCACGGCACTGCATATGCCCAGAACAACGCCACCAACGTCAGACTTGTGCGTGATGTCGTTGGACAGGATCTTGACGGCCAGGGAATCCGTACCTTCCCGCAAAAGCAGTCCAGCGACGGTTTCAACCTCTTCGGGTGCCTGCGCCTGGACTGTGGGAACAACAGGAATGCCATAAGCTCCCAGGATTTCCTTGCTTTCAATCTCGTTCAGGATGGTGCGCCGGGCGCGGGCCACATCCATCAGGATACTGCCCGCTTTTTCAGGATCTGTTCCTGAAAGGGGAGCCTTATCCAGAATAGTCCCTTTCAGCTTATCCTGCAACTGTGAGTACTGCATCAGGCAGGACAGGCTGCGGACAGCGTCTTCCGGTGTGCCGTAGGCGGGGATATTGTGACGTGCAAAAAGGTCCCGGGCTTTCTGGGCTGTGGCATATCCCATCCAGCAAGCCAGGACCGGTTTCCGGCCTGGGTGCGTTTCCAGGGTTTCAATGACGGCTTTTGCTGCATCCATGCTGGACGCCAGGGCTGTAGGACAGTTGGTGACCAGAACGGCGTCGACACCCGGATCTTCCAGAACGACTTTCAAAGCTGTCTGATAGCGTTCGGGACCGGCATCGCCGATGATGTCCACCGGATTGCTCCGGGACCAGGTGGCGGGCAGAATCCTGTCGAGTTTTTCCAGGGTCCGGGTGTCCAGATCTGCAACCTTTCCGCCGCAGTCGATCAGCCGGTCTACGGCCAGAACGCCTGCGCCGCCGCCATTTGTGACAATACCGATCCTGTTGCCCGGAATGCCTTTCAGGCGGCTGAGGGTCACGGCGGCATCAAACAGGTCTTCCACATCCATAATGCGCACAAGGCCGGTCTGGCGAAAGGCCGCATCATAGACATCGTCTGCCCCGGCCAGGGCGCCGGTGTGGGATGTTGCCGCCTTTGCGCCTTCCGCATGTCGGCCTGCCTTGATGACGACGACGGGCTTGAGGGCCGAGATGGTCCGCGCTGCAGCCATAAATCCGGCAGCATCAGTGAGCTCCTCCAGATACATCAGGACAGCGCTGGTCTGTGGATCACTGGCCAGCCACTGCAGGGTTTGGCCGATATCCACATCACACATGTTCCCCATTGAGACGATGGCTGAAAATCCGATGTTTTCCCGTCTGGACCAGTCAATCACCGCACTGATGATTGCCCCGGACTGGGAAATGAAGGCCAGGTTCCCGGAAGGGGGATCAAGGTGGCCAAAACTGCTGTTCAGGTCCAGCGGGGGGATCATCAGGCCAAAGCAGTTCGGGCCGATGATCCTTGTACCAAAAGGCTCAGCAGCTTTCAGGACGGCGTCCGTGTCGACGCCAGCCGTGATGATGACGATAGCGCGGGTTCCCCTGGCGCCAATATCAGAAACCAGCCGGGGAACAGTCTGTGGCGGCGTGGCGATGATGGCCAAGTCGGGAGTGTCCGGCAGGGACTGTGCATCCGGCCAGCATTTGTGGCCGCTGATTTCTGTATGCCGGGGATTGACCAGCCAGATGGACCCCTGAAAACCTGCGCCCAGCAGGTTACGCACTACAGTCCGGCCTACAGAGCCCAATCTGTCGCTGGCTCCGAAAAAAGCAACGGAACGCGGCCGGAACATCGCCTCCGGAAATTGCGCCATAGGGTACCTCTTCCAGAAACAGGATACCGGATTGTAGCCCCCTGTCCGGTCAAAGTATACTTCCCGTACCGGTACATCATTCGGGGTTACGCACATGCGGGCCATGGTTCTGGAAAAACAGGGCGAACCCCTGCAGCTGCGCGAGATGCCGGTGCGCGTCTGTGCTCAGGACAGTATGAAATGAAAGACTTCCACAACCTGCTTCGCTGGCTTTTCACCGGATCCCGCTGGCAGCTGGCCGTCGTTGCCGCCAGTCTTCTGGCCATGGCCGCGCATCTTGCCCTGCGGGCGTTTCCCGTATCGTTTCTGGATGAAGACATTCCGCTTCTGGCCGTCATCATTGCTGGCGGCATACCGCTGGTCCTGGGGATCCTGCGCAAACTGTCCCGGGGGGATTTCGGGACAGACATGCTGGCCGCTGTCTCCCTGGTGACAGCTGTCTGGCTCGACCAGTATCTGGCGGCAACCCTGGTCATCCTGATGCTGTCAGGGGGAGGGGCCCTGGAGGCTTTCGCCATGCGCAAGGCTGCTTCGGTATTGTCGGCCCTGGCCGGGCGCATGCCATCCATTGCCCACCGTCGGCATGGGGACAGGATTGAGGACATCGCCATTTCTGATATTCAGGTGGGCGACAGTATCGTTGTGTACCCGCATGAAACCGCGCCGGTGGACGGGACCGTGACCGAGGGCCGCGGCTCCATGGATGAATCCTATCTGACGGGCGAACCGTACCGGATATCCAAGGTTCCGGGGGCCGCCGTGATTTCCGGCGCTATCAACGGTGAAACGGTCCTGACGGTTCTGGCTGAAAGGCTGCCATCAGACTCCCGTTATGCCAGAATCATGAAGGTGATGCAGGAAGCCGAGCAGAAGCGCCCGGTCCTGCGCAGGCTGGGCGACCAGATCGGGGCTGTCTTTACACCCCTGGCCCTGATCCTGGCAGCCGGTGCATGGTATGCGACAGGGGATTCTGTCCGGTTTCTCTCTGTCCTGGTGATCGCCACGCCGTGCCCTCTTCTGATCGCAATTCCCGTTACGCTGATCAGCGCCATTTCCATGGCGGCGCGGCGAGGGATTGTGATCAGGGATCCTGTGGTCCTGGAGCGTCTGCCCACTTGCCGCACGGCGATTTTTGACAAAACAGGCACCCTGACCTATGGGGAGCCGGAGCTGACGGAAATCATCCCGGCAGAAGGCATGGACCGGGACAGTATCCTGCAACAGGTTGCCAGCCTGGAACGCTACTCAAAACACCCCCTTGCGGGAGCTGTCCTGAAAGCCGCGGAACAGTCCCGGCTTTTTCTTCCCGAGGCAGAGCAGGTTTCCGAAAAGCCCGGCCAGGGCCTCACCGGTGTTGTGGCAGGCAGTGTCATAACCGTGACTCATCGCAACAGGTTGTCCCAAATCATGCCGGAAATGGCGAGCCTGATTCCTCCCGCAGGCACTGGTCTTGAATGCCTGATCCTGCGTAATGGGGAATATGCGGCCACTTTCCGTTTTCATGACGCCCCGCGCAGGGAAGGGAAATCCTTTATCAGTCATCTTTCACCACGGCACCATTTCAGGAAGGTGATGCTGGTTTCCGGCGATCGCGAGTCCGAGGTTGCGTACCTGGCCCACCTTCTGGGAATTCAGGAAACCCTGTCTTCCCAGAGTCCGGAGCAGAAGCTGGCGGTCGTGCGGGCGGAAACGGCAAAAGCTCCAACCCTGTTCATGGGCGATGGCATCAACGATGCTCCGGCACTTGCGGCGGCCACGGTAGGGATCGCCTTCGGTCATGGCAATGTCACAGCAGAAGCAGCAGGCGCTGTTATACTGGACAATACCCTGATCAAGGTGGATGAACTTTTTCACATCAGCGCGGCCATGCGCCGTATTGCCCTGCAAAGCGCCCTGGGGGGAATGGTTTTAAGCCTTGCCGGCATGGCTTTCGCGGCAGGCGGGTTCATCCCCCCGGTTATGGGAGCCCTTCTGCAGGAGGGCATAGATATCCTGGCAATCCTCAATGCCCTGCGGCTGACCTGGGGAACCAAGGTGAAAACAGACCTGCCCGGAACCGGACGTCAGTCTGAATAACGGGTATTGCCGAGATCAGGCTGGCGTAATCAACGTTCGGTGGGTCAGGAGGAGCTTTTGACCTCAATCCGCTGGACATCCTGCTTTTTTCCATCAGTTCTGGGAATGGTGACTTTCAGCACACCATTTTTACAGACAGCCTTGATCTGGCTGGCGTCTGCCCCGGGGGGAAGATCAATTGACCGGGTAAATGAGCCCCAGGAACGCTCGGCCAGATATCTGTTTTCTTCCTTTTCTTCCCGCTCCATCTTTTTTTCGCCGCGGATCGTGAGAGTATTTCCGGTGAGAGTGACTTCAACATCCCTGTCTGTCAGGCCGGGAAGCTCTGCTGTGACCTCAATTGATCGCTCTGTTTCGGTGACATCGGTTGCAGGCCACAGGGCAAGATCCCGGCTTTCTGTGCGCCAGGACCGGGCAAAACCCGTGTTTGTTTCTCGTATCCACTTCGGGGATTAACCCGCTGCAGGAATTCAGGGAAACCTCATTCATGGAAACAGGGATAAAGTGTCAGGAAATGGGGTTCAGGTCCTGATCCGACATCATCCCCCTCATGTCGGGTATGCCCTTACTGGAGAAACGAACCCGTTGGGCTTAAGCGCCAGCAGAGAACATCCCAGCTTTTGAACAATATTTTCCGCCGTGTTGCCGATGATGAACCCGGGAATACCGGTGCGGGCCACTGTCCCCATGACCAGAACGTCGATATTTTCATCCGCTACATATTGCGGAATTATTCTATCGGGGGTGCCACGAACATGATGTACTTTGTTTTTTCCGGCAATTTTGGATTCCTGAATCAAATTATCCAGTGCAGACCGATTCTGACTTTGTGCATCATTTAGGCCCTGTTGACATTTATTTTAACCAGGGCATGGAAGCTGTGAGGTAGATGAGGCTTGCGAAGTTGCGTGCGCGTTTGGCGTAGCGTGTGGCGCCTGCGCGGTAGTGTTTGAGTCTGTTGAAGAAGCATTCGATGCGGTAGCGTTCGGCATACATGGCGAAGTCAGTGTTGCGTGGATTTTTGACGCAGGAGCGTGTGGGGATGACGGCTTTCGCGCCGGAGATTTCGATGGCTTCGACAATTTTCTGGCTGTCATAGCCTTTGTCGGCGATGACATTCTGTGCCGGAAAACCCTCCAGCAGTGGCTCTGCCTGCGTATAGTCCGACGCCTGTCCTGGCGTCAGGATGAAGCGCAGCGGGTTGCCCAGACCGTCGACAGCGGTGTGGATTTTTGTGGTCAGCCCGCCTTTTGAACGGCCGAGGGCTTCCGTCTCCTGATCCCCCCTTTTGCGCCTGCGCTGTGCTGGTGGGCACGGACGATGGTGGAATCGATCATCACGTACTCAAAATCCGGATCGCCGGACAGCGCCCGGAACATCCGCTCCCATACGCCCGCCTTCGACCAACGGTTATACCGCTGGAACACGCTGTTCCATGACCCGAACTGCTCCGGAAGTTCCCGCCAGTGTGAACCCGTTCGCGCAGTCCACAACACCGCATCCACAAACAGGCGGTTGTCCTTGCCCCTGCGGCCAGGATCTCCCTCCTTGCCCGGCAACAGGTCACTGATCTTCTTCCATTGATCGTCCCGCAACTCGCATCTCGCCATTCAAAGCTCCCACACAAGGACTTTGAACAGTGAATCACACTTCACCAAATTACGGAACCATAAATGTCAACAGGACCTAGTTTGGTGAGCAAAGTTTTGGATTCTATACCCAGACTAGAGGCGATCATCTCAACAAGAGATGCACTGTCTCGAGTGACATCACTTGGGCTGTACATCTTAAATTCGGCAACTTTCACGACGCCCTCTTGGGTATCCTTGGCAATAGGGGCCCATACATAATGATTTCCCTTTTGATCAGTTAGCCCGAACAGATTCACAACACAATGCCTTGTCTGGCCACCATCAGTACGCCGGACTCTCATTTCAACATGAAAGCTGCTTTCTTCTTTATAGGAAAACGATGAGGATTTGGCAGGAAGGATATCCATAAGTGCAGCATAGGCCCTTTCTATAAATCTTTTAGCAAGGGATAAAGATGATTATTCTGATTTTCACTCATTGGATTCTCCTGTTCGTGTTTGATGTAATTTTGACAACCTATCGTATAAAAATTAACAAATCGTTATTGGCTGTTGTATTCTGTTAACCTTAGGCAAAAAGCCATGAAGTAGCCTGGGATCAGGAGATGTCAGTCTATGATGGTAGAGTAAAAGAATAAAATATGTCCATCTTCACCCACGCCCTCCAGCAGCTGAAAGACAAAAACCGTTACCGGGAATTGCGCCTGTCGAAAGGTGTGGATTTTTCGTCCAATGATTATCTGGGGCTGGTCAGCCATCCCGTCTTGCGGGAAGCAGCAATCAACGCATTGAAAGAAGGTCTGCCGCTGGGGGCCGGTGGTTCCCGGTTATTGCGCGGACATCGGCAGGACCATGCAGATCTGGAAGATTTCGCTGCCTGTTTTTTCCGCTGCGACCGCGCGCTGTTTTTCAGCAGCGGTTTTCTGGCCAATTACGCTTTGCTGTCTACGTTACCGGATCGACACGACACGATCGTGTTTGACTCATTAATTCACGCCAGCCTGCGCGACGGGATCGAGGCCTCGTTCGCACGGTCCATCAAGGTTCCCCACAATGATCTTCAGGCCTTTGAGGACGCCCTGAAACACATCGACAAAGGCCATGCGTGGATCGTGGTGGAGTCCGTCTACAGCATGGATGGCGACTGCGCGCCGGTGAAAGATCTGCTGGCGCTGGCGGAGAAATACAACGCGTTCCTGGTGGTGGACGAGGCCCACGCCACGGGCATCTTCGGGCCGGGCGGCCGCGGCCTGACCGAAGGGCTGGCACACGATCGCCTTATAACGGTGCATACCTGCGGCAAGGCGCTGGGCGTGGCGGGCGGCCTGGTGTGCGGATCCGCTGATGTGATCGACATGCTGGTCAACAAAGCGCGTCCGTTTGTGTACAGCACCGCGCCCATGCCGCTGCAGGCCCTGCTGGTGCGCCATGCTTTGGAATTAATAGAAAAAGAACCGGAACGCCGCCAGCGTTTATTGGCCTTGTGTGACTATGCGGCAAAAGCTCTGCCGGTGCGGCCGTCGTCCACGCAGATTTTTCCGGTGATTCTGGGCGATGACCAGAAAGCCCTGGATGCCGCCGCATACCTGCAAATCCACGGCTTTGACATCCGCGCCATCCGCCCGCCCACGGTTCCCGAAGGTACCGCCCGCCTGCGCCTGTCGCTGAATCTGGGGATTGCCGAGGGTGATGTGGATCGGTTGGGACAGGTTCTGCAGGGCATATCCATATCCTGTTCTGTGGAGAACGCATGACCTCTCCCATCTGGCATCCGTTTACCCAGCATGCGCTGTTTCCCGAGGCGATTCATATCGAGCGCGCGCAAGGGGCGTATCTGTATACAAAGGACGGGCGGCGGATTATTGACGCCATCGCCTCGTGGTGGGTGAATGTGCACGGCCACTGTCACCCGAAAATCACCGCGGCGATCCGCAGGCAGGCAGAGACTTTGGACCAGATCATTTTCGCCGGCTTTACCCACGAGCCCGCGGAAAATCTGGCGCGAAAGCTGATCGATATCACCGGTCTCCAGCACGTGTTCTTTTCCGACAGCGGATCCACATCGGTCGAGGTCGCGCTGAAAATGGCCCTTGGTTATTGGGCCAACACAGGCCGCCCGCGCCACGGCATTGTGGTGATGGAAAACGGCTATCATGGCGATACGTTCGGCGGCATGTCGGTGGGCGAGCGGGGCACGTTCAACGACCCCTACGCGCCGCTGCTGTTCGATGTGTTGCGCCTGCCGTTCCCCCATGCGGGCCGGGAACAGGACACAGTGGATGCCTTCGAGAAAATCCTGCGCGAGAGCCGGGACACAATCGCCGCGCTGATCCTGGAGCCTCTGGTGCTGGGCGCGGCGGGGATGCTGATGTACCCGCCTTCTGTCCTGAAATCACTCCATGATCTGTGCAAAAAGCACAGCGTGTTTTTCATCGCGGACGAGGTGATGACCGGCTGGGGCCGCACGGGCACACGCTTTTCCTGCGCGCAGGCCGGGGTCACGCCTGACATCCTGTGC
This sequence comes from Pseudomonadota bacterium, assembly GCA_030775045.1. Taxonomy (NCBI): domain Bacteria; kingdom Pseudomonadati; phylum Pseudomonadota; species Pseudomonadota bacterium. Next base: position 13,621 of record JALYJY010000018.1, read on the forward strand.
CTGTCCAAGGGCCTGACCAGCGGGTCCCTGCCACTCGCTGTGACCTTGTGTACCGGCGGGATTTTTCAGGCTTTTTATTCCACCGACCGGCGCAAGACATTTTTCCATTCGTCGTCGTACAGCGGCAATCCGCTGGCCTGTGCAGCGGCACTGGCCTCGCTGGAGCTGTGGGATGAGGAGCCGGTCACCCAGCGCATCCAGGCCATTTCCGCATACCATGCCAAAGCCCTGCCCGTACTGGCGCGGCACCCGTCTGTTACGACCACACGGCACACCGGCACCATCGCGGCGCTGGATCTGGTTACGCCGTCGCAGGGCTATCTTTCCGCCTTGGGGCCACAGCTGTACCGCGCCTTTCTGGACAAGGGCCTGCTGTTGCGTCCGCTGGGCAACACGATCTACATTTTACCGCCTTACTGCGTGACCACGGAGGATCTGGATGTCATCTACAGCGGAATTGCCGAGGCCCTGGACACTGTCGGGTGTGGCGCTGCGCAGCCAGCCGTTTAAGCAGCCCTTCGCGAACCTGCTGGGCCACCTGTGCGCGCACCCGCCGCAGCATGCGCTGTTCCTGAACATGCTCTCGCTTCTGGAACACATGGGCAGCCGGAAAATCATGCTGTCCCAGATGAGAAATCCGCTGACCCAGGACACACTGAAGCACATGGCCGAGGAAACGCGGCATGCCTATTTTTTCAAACGCCAGGCGGAGAAACTGGCGGGCCGGTCATTCGACGGATACAGGGTGGAGAACACCCTGTGCCCGGGTGCGGCGCGCATGTATTTCGGCCGTCTGGATTCGCTGATCACCGCGGAAACAGCATCGGACGGAAAGCCGGACGCGCCCTATCTGTGGGTATCGCTGATCATCGAGCTGCGCGCCTGCTGGACCTATCGCCTGTACCAGATGGCGCTGCAGAACGCAGGGTCAGCCCTGTCCCTGAAAAGCATCCTGGCCGAGGAGGACCGGCACATGGAAGACATGTACGAAAGCCTCCAGACCGCCGATCCGCGCGCGGAAAAACGGCTGAAAAAACTGTCAGCGATTGAGTGTACCCTGTTCGGGAAATTCCTGGGCCAGCTGGAGCGGACCGTTATGGCGCGGGAACGCGAGAATGCGGCATGACGGGCTCCGGTGCAGGCTTTGTGGTGGGCTGTGTAATGGCCGGAGTGTTGTCTGCAGATCCGGAGGCCAAGGCAGAACCACAGGTTCCGGAAAAGAGAGAAAGTACACCTGCAGCAACCACGCTGGTTGGAAAAATAAGATTCAGGTCATCAAAACTCATTCGAAACCTTGCCATTCTTGAACCCGTTTCTGGCCAGACTGTTTACAGCAGGGGCGTATACAGCCGTTTAATGGTTTCAGCAACATGAAACATCCTGCATTTATCATTACCGGCACGGATACGGGCATCGGCAAGACGGTGTGTTCGGCTGTGCTGACCCTGGGACTGAAAGGCTGCTACTGGAAGCCGGTGCAGTCCGGCACGGCGGAGGGAACGGATACGCAGGCGGTGCGGACCATGACGGGCCTGCCCGATGACCATTTCCTGCCGGAGGTGTATTGCCTGAAAGAACCCCTGTCGCCCCACCGGGCGGCGGAGCTGGATGGCGTTGTGATTGATCCCGGACAGCTGGAGATCCCGGACTGCGACAGGCCCCTGATTGTCGAGGGGGCAGGGGGTCTGATGGTGCCTCTGACCCGCGAGGTTCTCTATGTCGACGTGTTCAGACGCTGGAATGTACCAGTGATCCTGTGCGCCCGCACGGGCCTTGGGACCATCAATCACACCCTGCTGTCGGTCGAGGTCCTGAAATCACGGGGCATTCCGCTGCACGGCCTGGTGCTCATCGGGCCGGACAATCCGGATAATATGCGCACCATCCGCGAGTTCACCGGTACCCGCATTCTGGGCCACATCCCGCCGCTGCCGGCACTGGAACCCCAAGCACTGCAAAGGGTTTTTGAGGCATCATTTGACCTGTAACCCCTACCGCGCCCGGTTGACCACAAAGTCCAGAATATCGGTCAGCGCCTGTCGCGCCGGGCTGTCCGGGAAAGCGTTCAGCGTCTGCCAGGCCTGCTGCGTGTGCTGCCTGGCCATATCCAGCGTGGCCTGAGGAGCATGGCGGCGGACCAGAAGGGCCTGGGCGTGCTCCAGGTCACCGTCTTTCTGGGTCTTGTCTTCCATGGTCTGTTTCCAGAAAGCCTTTTCCTGGTCGTCGCCGGCATGGAAAGCCAGCAGGACGGGCAGGGTTACCTTGCCTTCGCGGAAATCATCGCCGGGGGATTTGCCCAGTCCGGACCGGTAGTCCAGAACATCATCGGCCATCTGGAATGCCATACCCAGCGCCAGACCATAGCGGCGCAGGGCTGCAACCTCTGTTGCCGGGCGGTCGGCCACCACGGCGCCCACCTGGCATGCGGCGGCAAACAGCTCGGCAGTCTTGGCGGTGACAATTTCCAGATAGTCCTGTTGTGTCATTTCTAGGCTGTGGGCGCGGCTCAGCTGCAGGACCTCTCCTTCCGCAATGACGGCCGAGGCGCGGGACAGGATACCCAGAACCTCCAGTGAACCATCCTCGACCATCAGCTGGAAGGCCCGGCTGAACAGAAAATCACCCACCAGGACACTGGCCTGGTTTCCGAACACTGCATTGGCCGAGGCTTGCCCCCGCCGCATCAGGCTTTCATCCACCACATCGTCGTGCAGAAGGGTGGCCGTATGGATGAACTCGACACAGGCCGCCAGGGCGTGGTGCCGCTGGCCCGTGTATCCGCACAGCCGGGCGGCGGCCAGGGTGAGCACAGGGCGCAGGCGCTTGCCTCCCGCGGCGATAATATATCCGGCCAGTTGCGGGATCATGGCGACAGGGGAATGCATCCGCCGGACGATCAGGTCGTTCACGGCCTTCAGGTCTGGCGCCACCAGAGCCGTCAGAGCCTCCATGGCATCGCTGGTTCCTGAATCTTTTATGGTGACAGAAGCCACCGGTTTCTCCACATTCCCGTTTCGCGGGGGCAGCGTAGGAGGTGTTTCCCGCCAGCTCAAGAGGTTTTGTGTGCCAGGCCGTGTAACAGAAAATGCCTTTCTGGGCGGAAAGATCCGGATCCGGCAGCCAAAATCGGGCTGGCGGGCGGGCATGGACGCCGTTTTCCTGGCGGCCGCTGCCCCGGCGCAGGCCAGCCAGACCGTTCTGGATGTGGGGACAGGAGTAGGGACAGCCGCCCTGTGTCTGCTTGCGCGGGTCCCCGGCGTTCGCGTGACGGGGCTGGAGCTTCAGCCGGATCTGGCGGATCTGGCCCGGGAGAATGCGGTGCTGAACGGCATGGAGGCGTTTTTCCGGGTTGAAACCGGTGATATCGCCGATCCGCCCCCTTCCATTGCCGGACTTATTTTTGACCATGTAATCACCAATCCGCCGTTTGGGGAAAAAGGGACCGAGGTCCACTCGCCCCTGAAGCAGAAGGCGCTGGCCAATCAGGAAAGCGCGATATCCCTGGAGGACTGGGTCCGCTTCTGCCGCCGTTGCCTGAAGCCCAATGGCCTGCTGACCATGATCCACCGGGCCGACAGACTGGATGCCATTCTGGGATCTCTGGGCAAGGGCTTTGGCGGTATTGCTGTATTCCCCCTGCGGTCCCGGCAGGGAGACGAGGCCGGGCGTATCCTGGTCCAGGCCCGCAAGGGGGGCCGGTCTCCCGCCCGGCTTCCGGCCGGTCTGGTGCTGCACCAGCCTGATGGCCGTCCTACGCCTGAAACCGAGGCTATCCTTCGCCACGGCCAGCCCCTGCGGTTGTGAGGGATCATGCAGATTGTTCTTCTGATCATGGTCAAGATTCTGATGTTTGTGCTGATCCGGAACCTGCGCCGCGACAGGGCGCCCGGAAAACCCATGTTCACCTGGGGAACCCGGAAACCGGACATGGAGATGTCCTCCTGCCGCCGGTGCGGCGCGTTTGTGGTCCCTGAAAAACAGCAGGCCTGTGGTGTGGACCAGTGCCCCTGGAGTCCGGCTGTGCAGGGGAGGATCCGGTGACTCCTGTCTCCCGCGGGATCCTGTACGCCCTGACCGGGTTTACCGTCTTTTCTCTCAGCGATTCTGTTTTCAAATACATCGGCAGCAGCGGTTATCCTGTTCTCGTCCTGGTATTCTGGAGCGCTTTTTCCGGTGTTGCCATGGCGACAGCCATCAGCCTGCTGTGGGGCGGCCTGCGAAAGAACCTGGGTTCGACAAACCTGAAAATGCAGGGTCTGCGGGCCCTCTTCCTGGCCCTGAATTTCGGGCTTTTTATCTGTGGACTGATCCTGCTGCCCATGGCCAAGGCCTATGCCCTGATCTTTGCGACACCTCTCCTTACGGCTGTCCTGTCCGTATTCTTCCTGAAAGAGAAAATCGGCTGGAGTCGCCTGGCCAGCATTGTTCTGGGATTTGCGGGTGTCCTGGTGATCCTGCGTCCGGGATCCATCCCGCTGGATACGGGAACGGTGTGCGTGCTCCTGGCTGCTGTGGCCATGGCGCTGGGTAACATCATCAGCCGGCGTATCGGAGAGGGGGAGCCACTCCTGGCCTTTTCCTTCTACCGTGATGCTCTCATGCTGACAGCCAGCGGAGCAGGATTGCTGATCCAGGGAGGGCAGTGGCCATCGGGTCTCCACATCGGCTTTCTGGCTGCCTCCGGAATTCTTTCAGCCACCGGCATTATCCTTGTGTCACGGGGATTTACCCTGGCACCGTCCAGCGCAGCGGCGCCCACACACTATGTCCAGATGATCTGGGCGCCCCTGATCGGCTGGCTGGTATTCCGGGAACTGCCTGATGTCTGGACAGCTGTCGGAGCCGTCCTCATCGTAGTCAGTGGTCTGTATCTGATCTGGCGGGAAAGTTGCCGGCAAGGCAGATAAAACGGACCACGTCCCGGCAAGGGAGCGTGGCCCGCAGGGCAGGTTTCAGATGTTTATGGCGCTGCCGTCTGGTTCCAGGGGAACTGGCTTGCGTCAAGGTTTTCCGGGCATTTGTACCCTGTGAGATGGGTTGTAGCCATGCCCGTGTAGCAGACGTAAGTCTGTACCCGCCTGTCTGCCTGCAGGGCATCAGGACATACCTGGTATAGCGCTGCAATGTCAGGCCCGAGATTCGCGCGCATATCCGCGGTGCCCGTGGGAACCACGGTATTGGTATAGATGGGATCAGCCGGATTCCGGCCTACCGCCTTGTCAGTGAGACCAATAAGGTGAAACATCGGGGCTGTAAGGGCTGCCAGTACTTCTATACCTTGTCCCAGCTCGTTCACGGTAGCAGGGCAGCTAGCCGGTGTGACAGGCTGTCCCTTTTTGAGGACATCCACCAGGCTGACGGGTTCCGGAAGTACGCCCATCACATCCCGTGTGGCCTTCTCGTGAAGCCTCTGGCCATGAACCATTGGCTTGTCGTCAAAAACCTCTCCATGTCTGTCCGGTGTGGATGCGCACCCGGCCACTGCAAGAGCGGCGCCTGCTGTTATCAAAGACTGCCTCAAAGTTCCCATTTTCCAGACCTCATTTCATTTTTCTGATTGTTCCGAACTTCCATGTCCGGAAGTCCTGCAGGGATATCAAAACCTGGAGTAGAGAGTCAAATTGATAACAACTTTTACGTTTCCCCTGACAGGCACAGGAACATGTCTGCCAGTAGCCTGTTACCCGGCAATTTCCACCAGCAGGGCTTCGTGATCGGAAAAAGGCTGGGGGATGACCCGCAGGGTCAGGCGATCCAGCAAGGTCTGTGAGCATATGCACAGATCCAGCGCCAGGCGGCGGCGGTGGAAGGTAAAGGTGTGTTCTTCCTCCCGGCTCAGGATATGGAGATCTGATCCCTCGACCAGCGGCTTCAGTTCCGAAAAGCCGTACATGATGTTGAAGTCGGCCAGGATGATCACATCCCCCGGGCACTGGTCCGCAAGGCCGCGGACTTCCTGCAGCTGCCTTTCGCGGACCCTCCGGTCCAGGGAGAAATGGGCAAAAAACACATGGATATTGCCCGGAAGCACCAGCCGGTAGACCAGACGTTTGGTGCCATGGGTGAAGTACAGCCGGTCAAAGGGGATTTTCTGACGGGACAGGAAGGCGTTGCTCCGTCCCCTCAGGAATGGCATGGTATTGCGCCAGTTTCCCTCACCGTACTTGTTGGCGATGTCGAAAAACCTGTAGTCATCGTCCATCAGGTATTTGAGCTGGTTCATATATGCGGTGTGGAACGAACCCTGTTCGATCTCGACAAAACAGCACACATCCGGCTGCTCTGCGCCCATGAGAGCCTTCAGCTGCGTCAGGATCAGGCTCTGCGTGGGCACGCTGCAGTAGATATGCCGGGCCGCGCGGCTGACATGTTGCCACAGGGTGCCGTCGATGCCCTTGGCATAACCGATGTTCGAGAAAAGGATCTTCTGGCTCATAAGGGTCCAAACCCGGCTGGAAGTTTCATTCTGTTGCCACGGAAAAGGGGCAGATGCAAGGAAGCAGGCGCAGCCGGGAGCGGCCCCTCCCGGCAAGCCTGATGACACAGCAGATGCCCCTTTTCCGTGGCAACCCTCCGGGCGTGTCGGCGCGTCTTTCCGTCTGTGTCAAAGCCCTTGCCTGTGGGGACTGCCACAGGC
>JALYJY010000019.1:0-1513 GCA_030775045.1 Pseudomonadota bacterium
GAATTTGTCAACCTGGCCCGCCTGGCGAAATCAGCCGCCGGGATGCAGATGCTGCAGTAAAGAGCGCGGGAGGGGGGCGTGTGAAAAGCCCCTCTCTTTTTCTGATCCACAAAACTCTTGTAAAAAATGCATTTTTCAGAGGCAGATGCTGTCCCTATGATCCCGGCCCTCCAGCAACGGAGGAAATCATGAGAATCGGCATTGTGGGCAGCGGGGAAACAGCAGCCCGCCTGGAATCAGAACTTACAAAGACCGGCATAGATGCGGAGATCCTGATATTCAGTGAGAGAAAGGCAGAATCCGTTCTGCCCTATTCCATCCGCGGATGGCAGATCACAGGGACAGACGGAAACACCTCAGGCTTTCTGGATACAGTCTTTCTGTGCATGGATCCGTCAGCCTTGGCCCGGCGCATGGCGCACTGTGATTTTGAGGGGCCGGATTCCGACTGCCTTTCCGGACCGCGCCGCGCTTACCCCAGTCTGGAAGCCCTGATCCGGGGCAAGCACGATCAAAGCATGGAAGGATCCTGGAGAACCGTTGTCCTGATCGGCGAAGGCCCTGGATTCTCTGCTGGAATCCTTGAACTGCGCCGCCGGGGATTCAAGGGAGAAATCCTTCAGATTACCGAAGAGGGGGTCAGCTCCATCACTCCGGGCTCTCTGTCTGAAGAAGTGCGCCGGGATGAATCTCCTGTCACCCTGGAGATCAGAGCCGCAGATGGAAAAGTACTCAGGCAGGGCGCAGATATGGCCCTTTGCTGCGACCCTTATATCAAAAGCAAGGTCCTGCTGGATAGCAGCATCCCCGTAGGCCCTGACGGCCGCCCGATGCACGCAAACGGCCGGGTTATCCATGGCCTGTATGTCTGCGATCCGGACACCGTTGCCATAACTGTGGAGAGTTTCCTGGCTATAGAAAAACCCCTCGGAAGAGGTCCCACAGCGCCTGTCTCCGCAGATCCTGTCACCCTGCGGCCGGCCTGAAACCTATGGGCGGGCAGCGCTCGTCACAGAAGCAGGGGGCAGGGAAGACACTCCTTCCCGGCTCTTTTCGCCTTCCAGCAGGTCCTCGTCGAATGCCGCACCCGAGCATACGGCAAAACCTCGTTCCCTGCGGATGTCCTTTACCCACAGGGCCGCCCACTGCTTCCCGCCGGCACGGAATGGCGCCATACCCAGTCTGGTTTCCAGGCGAACCCGTGCGGCATAGTCATTGGCTTCCTGGATCAGCTTCGCTCTGGCACCGGAATCTGGCGCTGCGCACACGTCATAGGCAAATTTAAACAGTTCCCTTTCCCGCTGGACAAGGGCATCGGGTCCAAACAGGGCCTCAATACCCAGGTTTTTATTGTCTTCCGTGTAGACAGAACCGGGACACAGGTCAGACTCGCGGCCACCTGTCCCGGGCAAGACTTCCAGTGCGGCTCCCAGAAGAAGATGGACTTCGCCGGGCGCGATCTCCCGGGTTCCGTCCGTAATCTGTTTGCGGTATGCGACACGCGTTCTCATGG
>JALYJY010000019.1:1523-3494 GCA_030775045.1 Pseudomonadota bacterium
CGACACAATACCGGAGCGCCAGAACTGTTTCCTTTCCGGACCCGGGCTGTGACGGATAACCGAACCTGAGCTTCTGCAAGGCGTCGTCAAGAATGACGACATCATCCCTGTCCTGATATGGTCTTCCGTACTTTTCGACAAGGGCGACAACCTTCCGGGGCAGCCGTTTCAGCCCATCGGCCTGCCATTCCAGATTCCCCTTCGTGTAATAGTCCGCCAGAAGATTATAGACCTCTCTTTCCAGGACCTTCCATCGGGGATCCTGCGTGATCTTCTCCATCACCCGCGCGTTATCGCCCGCAACGCCCTGCGCCATCACCTCTGGCGACAGCGAAACGGCGGCGAGCACCACAAAAGATTTCAGTGAACTCCATGAAAAAGACATGAGCGATTCCCCTGTTTATCGAGGAGCTGACCATAGCCCATACCATTGAAAGCCATTCATACCTTTTGGAAGTAAAACTATTTGGAAGTAAAGCTATGGCGCAGCAGACAGCCCGTACCGGTAATGGCCAGTGATTTTATAGTCGAACAGCATGTCTTCCAGCCTGGGCCCCGGGCCGATGTTGTGGACGATCAGGGGGCGTTTGCCCTCCGCCGACCGCCGGTCGGTCACGATGCCGATATGGGACAGATCGCCACCATCTCTTCTTAAATTCCATGTAACCAAATCTCCCGACCTGTAGACGACGGGATCCTGCGAAACCGGCAACGCCTTTCCAAACCTTTTGAAAAAAACCTGCAGGTTGGGCACGCGCCGGTGGTCGATATTGGTGTCCGGCCGCTTCAACCCCCAGTTTTTCGGGTAAAGACCAAAGTGGGCTTTCATGTCCTCATGCACCAGCTTCTGAAGATCAATCCCCAGCGCCCGGTAGCCCCGGATCACCACATCCGTGCACACCCCCAGATGGGCCGGCACATCCCCACCCGGATAGCCCATCACAAAATAGCGGCCATCGTACCTGACATTCTGCCGTGTCTGTTCAAGCGCTGCCTTTACAAGCCGTGATGGAGGGCTTTCCCCGGCCATCGTCCCGTGCGACAGGAACAGCACGGAGAGACAAAGAAAGACACGAAGGTATTTCACGGTTTTATGTACCATCCCGGAACAGGAACTCACGGCCCAGCTTGACCCGCTTTTCGCCGTTGTATTCGATGATGTCCGCGGTGGCATAGGTTTCCGTCCATGTCTCGGGCAGGTAAGACCCGGTGCCGATGACATCCACCGGCACCCGCGCTTCAGCCATAATGCGGCACTTGGCCGGACTGAAGCCGCTGGTGGCCACAATCTTCACCTTGCCGAACCCGGCTTCGTCCAGGGCATTGCGCAGGCTGATGATGGCCGCAGCGGACACGCCCATGCCCACCAGGTGGCGCAGCTGGGCCTCGTCCCGATAGCCGCGCAGGGCCTGCGGTGCGTGCTTTTCCAGAACAGCGTAGGAGGAGCGGTGGTCCAGCCCCTCGGCATACCGGCTGCCGGGGGTGTCGATTCGCAGCGAAAGCTGGCCTTCCGCCGCCAGATCCGGAAAGCGCCGGCAGACTGCCAGACTGTCCGTGATTTCCTGCCCGAAATAGTCGATCAGCACGGTCAGAGATTCATCCGGAAATGTTTCCCGGTACATTTCCGCCGCCCGGACCGTGGATCCCGCATAGCCGATCAGGGCGTGGGGCATGGTGCCCCGTCCCTTCTCCTGTCCGAAGAAATGGGCCGTAGCATCCGTAGCGTTGCCAACAAAGCCCACAGCGTTGGCCTCACGCGTCGCCCGGGCCGACCCCACGCTGGCCGCATAGGCCATCAGCTCTGCCATTTCCGTGCCGGCGCAGTGACGCGCATCCATGGCCAGAAAGGCCACCCGCGGCAGATCATCGCACATGATGGAGGCGTTATACGCCGCAACGCAGGCAGACCCCAGCTTCATCAGGAACAGGGTTTCCAGTTCGACCAGACCGATGAAAGGGCCTGTGAAGTAC
>JALYJY010000019.1:3504-20211 GCA_030775045.1 Pseudomonadota bacterium
CCGCGGCGCGGATACCACGGGCCGGCGCATGAACACGGCATAGGTGACCGTGGCATCCCCGAACTTTTCCACAATCTGCCGCGTGCGCCGGAAATAGGCGTCCGTCCAGCGGGAGATCCCGGATTCAGGGGGAAAGGGAGGGGTTTTGCTCATGGACAGCCGATGGCTGGTTAGGGTTTGGGTTTTCCGTTTGGATCAGCGCGACCCAGATGGACCTGGCGGGCACCAAGAATACCACCAAAACTCCCTTTTGGGGACGGTAAAGGTGTTCCCCCTACAACCGGTGTGGCAGGATTTGGCGGCAGCGGCGGCGGAGGGATAATTCCTCCTTTCACCGGCCTGGGTACCATTCCGGCCATATCGAATTTCGGCCTGAAGGAAGGACTGAAAGGGTCGATGCCGAAAACGCCCATGTCCCGGTGTTCGTCTTCTTTCAACCCGGGGGGAAGACAAGGGTCAAGCGCATTGAGTAGCCGCAGTGTTTGCGTGATCTGCCTGATCAGTGACTTGCAGGCTTCACCGGTTACAGCCTTTGCGAGTCTGTTCCCCAGATCAAAACCATAGGTCAGAAACCAGATGAACCCGGCTGTCGCAGCCGGAGCAGCCAGATTCAGCGGTCCTTCAAGGCTGCCCTTCATTTCCTGCCAGGCCAGGGCCCGGAGAGAGAAATTTTTTCCCCGCAGGGTGGTTTTTCCAAGCATGTCTTCTTCTTTTTCCGCAGCTGCCCTTTCCCGGTCTGAAAGGGCAAAAATATTTGTTTTCTGACCCTGGTCCAGGAAAAGCTGCGGAGGTTCCATCTCACCTTCAGCTATTATTTTTGCCAGTTGCTCCCTGTAGATATCCCCTGCTGCCCTGAAAAGCCCTGCCGGATCCTGCTCAATGCAGGCTTCGATTCCGGACCCTACCAAGGCTGTTGCCCTGACCAGCGGATCTTCTGAGTCAGGCTCGAGGCAGTCAGCCTCCATAATATCACTTTCAGCAGGCTTCAGTGTGGCCTGGATATTTTGCCGTTCTTTTTCGACCCTGGCCAGAAGACTTCCCAGGCGTTCATCTTTATTGCCATCCTGCCGGGCCTGATGGATATCCGCTTCAAGCGCGGCCAGCTGCCCCGGATCACGGTCTTTTCCACCCAGCCATGCTCCCAGCCTTTTGGCAAAATCCACAGGCTGGCGATTCATCTTTTCCTGCGTCAGAGATGGGTTAGAAACATCTGTCTGTTCTGTCATGGTTCTGGTCCAGGTTTTCTGAAATAGATACAAAACACCATCTTCTGATTAATCCTTCCGGATGAAAGTAATCCAGAAAAAAGTGGAAAACCCCACAGGCACGGGGCCGGCAGGGTTATTTGCCGAACCTGAACAGGCTCCAGAGGTTGGCCCGGTGTGTTTCCGGCAGTTTTGCGGGGTCACAGCCCTCAAGATCTGCCTGGGCCGCACCTTTCCCGGCCGTGTACGAAGCGATGTTTCCTGCAGTTGTGACAGAAACATCATAAAATCCGAGAGCTTCCCTGTTGGCCACGAATGTACTGACAAAACCGGCGTTACTCTCCAGAAGACCCCTGCGATCGCTGATTCGCCCAAGAAGCCCGGATACTGTTTCACTTTTTCCGGCAGTTTTTCTGATATCGACCGCGGCGGCTTCCATAGCCCGGCCAGCATCTCCCAGCTTCTGTTGCGCGCCGGAAACAGCTTCCGGAGTCCGGGCAGCCTTCAGCGCCTCAAAACCCGCATCCATATCCTCGATACTGTCCCGCAGCCTGTCCGCAGCCGCCATTGCAGTGGAGGGCTTTTTCGGAGGCTTTTTCCCGGCAGGCGGGGCAACAGCCTCGCGAATCCCTTCTGCCGCTGCCTGTATGTCCTTCATGTCCCTCTGAATTTCAGCGAAAACGTCATTTCCGGTTTCTGCCTTTTTGACAAAATCCACCCAGGCTTCCCGCTCTCCCGTTGTTTTTGCCTTTGAAACCACCTCGTTCATGAATTTTGCCCGGGCATCGCTCCGGATCTGTTCCTGTTCTTTTATCTGGCGGTCAAAATGAAGGATGTCCCGCGCGGTTGCAGCGCAGATCCGGGTTTGCGGATCGCTGCTGGTCACATCGGTCTCAACAGCGACATAGCGTGGCGCTGTGACGCACCCCTCCGACAGGAGAAAAAACCCGGCACCCGTCATACACTGTAGGACAATTTTCCCGAACGATCGAGGCACAGCCTGTTCCTTTCTGCCCTGTTTTCCTGCACGGTATCGCCTTCCTGGTTTATTTTTGGTAAACGTGGCGTCAGTTTCCTGAACACAGTCCAGTGGGGCCGTCTCCATGCCTGCCGCCTATAAAATCATTGATCACGAATACGATGTCGTCGTTGTCGGCGCCGGTGGCGCGGGCCTGCGGGCCACGTTTGGCATGGCGGAAAAGGGGCTCAAGACTGCCTGCATCACCAAGGTGTTCCCCACGCGCAGCCATACGGTCGCGGCACAGGGCGGCATTTCCGCCGCGCTGGGCAATATGGGCGAGGACGACTGGCGCTGGCACATGTACGACACGGTCAAGGGATCCGACTGGCTGGGCGACCAGGATGCCATAGAATACATGTGCCGCGAGGCGATCCCGGCGATCATCGAGCTGGAACATCAGGGTGTGCCCTTCAGCCGCACCGCCGAGGGCAAGATCTATCAGCGCGCATTCGGGGGCATGACCACCAATTTCGGCCAGGGCCAGGCCTATCGCACCTGCGCCGCCGCCGACCGCACGGGCCACGCCATCCTGCATACCCTGTACCAGCAAAGCCTGAAGCACAGCGCCGAATTCTTCGTGGAATACTTTGCCATCGACCTGATCATGGATGACGAGGGCGTGTGCCGCGGTGTCATGGCCTGGAACCTGGACGACGGCACCTTGCACCGGTTCAGGGCGCACATGGTCGTGCTGGCCACCGGCGGATACGGCCGCGCCTATTTCAGCTGCACCTCGGCCCATACCTGCACCGGCGACGGCGGCGGCATGGCCCTGCGCGCCGGGCTGCCCCTGCAGGACATGGAATTCGTGCAGTTCCATCCCACCGGCATTTACGGGTCGGGCTGCCTGATTACCGAAGGTGTGCGCGGCGAAGGCGGATACCTCACCAACAACAGCGGCGAGCGGTTCATGGAGCGCTATGCGCCGTCGGCCAGGGATCTCGCCAGCCGCGACGTGGTGAGCCGCTCCATGACCATGGAGATCCGCGCAGGCCACGGCGTGGGTGTGCACAAGGACCACATCCACCTGAACCTGATGCATCTGGACCCGAAAATCATCCACGAGCGCCTGCCCGGCATCGCCGAGAGCGCCCGGATTTTCGCCGGCGTGGACGTGACAAAACAGCCGATTCCCGTCATTCCCACCGTCCACTACAACATGGGCGGTATTCCCACCAATTACCGGGGCGAGGTGATCCGCCCCACGCAGGATAATCCCGACGCGGTGATTCCGGGCCTGATGGCCATTGGCGAGGCTGCGTGCGTATCCGTGCATGGCGCCAACCGGCTGGGGTCGAACTCCCTGCTCGATCTGGTGGTGTTCGGCCGCGCCGCCGCTATCCGCGCCGCTGAAATCGTCAAGCCCGGCATGGCGCATAAAGACCTGCCGAAAGATGCAGGCGATCTGGCCATCGCGCGTCTGGACACGATGCGCCACGCGGACGGCGATATTTCTGTGGCCGCGCTGCGTCTGGAGATGCAGAAGATCATGCAGAACCACTGCGCCGTGTTCCGCACAGGCGACCTGATGAAGGAAGGCGTGGAGCTGCTGAAACAGACCTGGGCGAAACGCCTGCGGGTGAAACTGTCTGACCGGTCGATGATCTGGAACTCGGATCTGGTCGAGGCGCTGGAGCTGGACAACCTGATACTTCAGGCCATGGCCACCATCGTCAGCGCTGAAAACCGGAAGGAAAGCCGCGGCGCCCACGCCCACGAGGATTTCCCCGAACGCGACGACGAAAAATGGATGAAACACTCCACCGTGTGGGTGGATGACGCCAGCGGCAAGGTCACCCTCGGCGACCGCCCCGTGCACCTGTACACACTGACCGACGAGGTCGAGGCCATTCCGCCGAAAAAACGAGTGTATTAATTAAAAAGGCCAACACTCAATAGTTAATTAACTATTGAGTGTTATGGTCTGTCTCAGCTATTGAGTATTTATAGATCAGGAGAAGGTTTATGAAAAACAATGCCAGGGCCAGCTGGGCTCTTTTATTGTCTCTTGTGACGCCATCTGCTTTTGCGGAAGAGGCTATAGATAACAAATCCCTCTGTTTCCGCCTTGCTGAAAAAAATCTGACCCCCGAAAAAGGCAGGATTCAGAAGCTGGCTGCAGAGCTTTCCAAGCCTGTTATCAGCTGGGATATTCTGGGCAATCAGAAACGTCTGTCCACAGCGGTCCAGCTTTATTGTATGGCAGATAAAAATCCGGATGCTACTTCCCTGAAGGAACAACAAGTAAGCGGAGAACCAGCATCCCGGGAAAATATCGGTAAACTTCTTGTGGAATTCCTTAAAAGCTACAGAAATGCCGTCCTCAGAGGGGTAGACAACCGCTTTGGGGAGGCAGACAAGATCAGCTCCGTGCAACGGCTGACTGATAAAGATGCTGCATCCAGTGTTCAGGATATTAACCGCGGCGCATGTGGGGAACTCAAAATGCTGATGAACTGGGAGATGCTGCTGATTGAACAGAGCAGCCGCTATCAGCCGACTGATGCTATACGGAAACGCTGCACCACAACCTGGCAAACTGACTCTACCTATGTCGGCAGAATATTTCCCTTTTCATGGAAACCTCTCTGAAGCAGGCCGGTCTTGGCTCTGCGCCGAAGAAGAGGGTTTATTGAGATGAAACATGATTCTGAAAATACTGGTGGCGACAATCACCACGATGGGTTTTTCCTGCCCTGCGAACGCACAGGATGCAGGCGCAGCAGCCGCGCGCCTGAAGGAAATCCATAGAACGGTCATGGATCCGCAGCAGGTTTTCAGCATCAGGGTGACGCTGGCCGAGCTTGAAAAGCTGAAACAGGACATACCGGCCAGTGATATCGAGGCACAGGGAGAATTTCATTACCTCCAGGCCTTTGTCCTCTATCGGGCAGGGAAAATGGCAGAGGCCCTGCCCCACAGCCTCGAAGCTCTGCGCATCGACGACAAAAAACCATTCCTGACGGCGTACGAACGCTCCCGCTTTATCTACAGCATTGCCCGCCAGGCTGAAGACACCGGCCAATGGGGCACTGCCATCGAACATTACAGGAGAGCCATTCCGCTGTTCGACGCCGACCCTGAATTCGACGAGGACCAAAGGCTTGGCGCCCGGGAACGGCTCGGGTTCTGCCTTCACGAGGCCGGTCAGTACCAGGAAGCCCTGACCCTGAACAGGGAAATTCTCGCCAAAGGAGAAAAGCTGTTCGGCCCCGACAGTGAAAAGCTTCTGGTCGTCATCACCAATCTTTCACAGAACACATACATGCTGGGCCAGGCCGACGAATCAC
This sequence comes from Pseudomonadota bacterium, assembly GCA_030775045.1. Taxonomy (NCBI): domain Bacteria; kingdom Pseudomonadati; phylum Pseudomonadota; species Pseudomonadota bacterium. The sequence continues at coordinate 9,021 of JALYJY010000019.1, forward strand.
GGCGTTTTCTGGAACGCCGGCTGGCCATCGCGACGAAACACGATGACCAGAACCACGTGGATGACAGCCTGTTCCAGCTGGGCGTCCTGGCCTTTGAGCAGGGACATCCTGACGAGGCCGAAAAATGGATGAAACGCCGGCTGGACCTGGCCAGAAAAAGCGGCGATGACGACCGGATTGACAAAGCAGAGGAAGATCTGCAGATACTTTACAAAAAGATGGGACGCTCATGAAAAAATCTGCCGTTTTATTCAGTCTGGCCGCTGTCTTTTTCGCTGTCTGCCCGGGACAGGGCATCGCCGGGGAAAACGGCCCCGTTTACACCAGCCGCAAGCCGCCAGTGGTGAAGGAAAGCGCTCCCCCCTCACCTCCCCGGAACTATCCGGTGAAAGACTGCGACGTTGAAGTAAAGCAGAAAACAGAAGAACAGACGGCGCGGTACGGTGGAAAGCCCGGCGAGGAATCCCTGAAGTTCTTCCGCAAGGAATGCGAGGACGAAGTCACCCAGTATAATAAGATGAACGACGACAACGCAGTCTTTTACAAAAAACAGATGGCCGATTACGACGCCAGCCAGGGCCATGAAGGCGAACGGGTTGAAGGATACCGCAAGCTCTTCTTTGCCGAGGAAAAAGCGGCGAAAAAAGTGGCCGATGAGATTCTGGCAACGCCCGGCGTGTCGTTCAGAAAGGATGATATTGCCGATATCCGCATGCTGAAGGACAACGCACACCTGATGAAGGGAAAAACCTTCATCACCGAGGCGCGGCTGATCAAGCGCGTTTCCGAAACCACAGCCCTGTTCGAAACGGCCGGCTATACGACAGTTCAGGTGAAGGATATTCCTGTCACCCAGATGATTTCCGGCTCGGAATACATCGTTCTTGTGGGCGCCATTACAGGCAACGAGACCTACCACGATAAAACGATCAACAAGCCCTTTGACCTGCCCACCATCGCCTGGAAAGCCGGCCCGCCCTGCCGCGTCAGTCTGCCCGACGGGCTGGAGTCCCACTCGGCCCAGTGCCTCCCCATGGCCGTGATCCGCAAGGAATTGGGCCTCAGCCAGTAAAAGACCGCTCTCCACCCGGCCGCCGGCAGATCCTGATTCCTGTTTCCACAGGTTGCAAAACATTGTATATGCATCTTTTGGTAACTATCTGAAAACAATCAGGGGTAAATATGCCTGCCTTCATTTCCATGCGCGTGGCTGTTCTGCTGAAATTCCTGCTGGCATCCGGCATTCCTGCCGGGACCTCTGCCGCCCCTCCACTCAAAGTGGATGAGGAGATGCTCAAAAAATTCAGGAAAGACCAGCTCTGCAAAGATGGAAAGCTGGCCCTGGAAAAGAAAGGGAGCAATACGCAGGAAGAAGCCCTGATCACCTTGGCCCGGACATACTGCAAGAACCACGCACACCAGCCCGTTCAGGGAAACCCCGAGCGGGACACCGGGGCAGTCAACATGGAGAAAGTCGACCTGCCTGGCTGAGAACTGTCGACCAGGCTTTGGCTGAAAAACTTGAGGCGATGGATGGATATCTGAAAAAAAGAGAGGTGCCGCCCCCCGGAGAATATAACGAGGCCGAAAGAATGGCACAGGCGGACCGGAAAAAAGAGCTCCTTGAAAAAAACAAACACGCCGAAAGACTTGCCGCAGTCTGCGAGGATGTACGGAAGTTGCGCCCCTGGGTGCGCATTTTCAGACATGACGAAACCCAGCCGATAATAATATTGGGTGGAAAGAAGTGGACGCTGGAATCTTTTTCTGGCACCTGCTCTCCTCCCCCGGCCCCCTGATACCTTCTGTCCCGGGGCCCCCTTGCAAGCGGCGGGGAAAGGCCCCACATTCTTTTCTGCATCCCTTCTGGAATGCGATTGCACACCTGTGGATCAAGGCGACCTGTGCCTCTTGAGGGCAGGAAGCCGGCAGAAAGGACCTGACGATGGACTTCGAAAAATACACCGAACGCGCCCGCGGTTTTCTCCAGAGCGCCCAGGCGCTCGCCTTGCGGGAAGGTCATCAGCGGCTCACACCTGAACACCTGGCCAAGGTGCTTCTGGACGATACGGACGAAGGCCTCGCTGCCCGCCTCATTCAATCTGCTGGGGGTGATCCGAAGCGCCTGCTGTCCGCCATTGAGGGCGAGCTGAACAAAATTCCCAAGGTGGAAGGCGCCGGCGCGGGGCAGGTTTATCTCTCCCCCGAACTGGCGCGCATGTTTGAACGGGCGGAGGAGCTGGCCAAAAAGGCCGGCGACAGTTTTGTGCCTGTGGAACGTCTTCTCCTCGCCCTGTCCACCGGCGAGGCTTTCAAGAAAACCGGCGTGACGCCCCAGGCACTCAGCAAGGCCATCGACGATCTGCGCAAAGGTCGCACCGCCGATACCGCCGGGGCCGAAAGCGGCTATGACGCCCTGAAAAAATATACTCGGGATTTCACTGCGCTGGCCCGCGAGAACAAGCTGGACCCGGTCATCGGCCGCGACGAGGAAATCCGCCGCACGATCCAGGTGCTGGCCCGGCGCACCAAGAACAACCCGGTGCTGATCGGCGAGCCCGGCGTGGGCAAAACCGCCATTGTGGAGGGCCTCGCCCAACGCATTGTCAACGGCGACGTACCGGAAGGATTAAAGAACAGGCGCCTGCTGTCGCTGGACCTGGGCGCTCTGGTCGCGGGGGCCAAATACCGCGGCGAGTTCGAGGAGCGCCTGAAAGCCGTGCTGCAGGAAATCCAGGCCGCCGCCGGCGAGATTATCGTGTTCATTGACGAACTCCACATGCTGGTGGGCGCGGGCAAGGCCGAGGGGGCCATGGACGCCTCCAACATGCTCAAGCCCGCCCTGTCGCGCGGCTAACTGCACTGCGTCGGCGCGACGACCCTCGACGAATACCGCAAGCATATCGAGAAAGACGCCGCGCTGGCCCGCCGCTTCCAGTCGGTCTTCGTGGCCGAACCCAATGTGGAGGACACGATTTCGATCCTCCGCGGCCTCAAGGAAAAGTACGAACTGCACCACGGCGTGCGCATCACCGACGGCGCGATTGTGGCCGCGGCGACGCTGTCCAACCGCTATATCACCGACCGCTTTCTGCCCGACAAGGCCATCGACCTGGTGGACGAGGCCGCCAGCCGCCTGCGCATGGAAGTGGAAAGCAAGCCGGAGGAAATCGAGAACCTCGACCGGCGCATCATCCAGCTGAAAATCGAGCGGGAAGCGCTGAAAAAAGAGAATGACGAGGCCTCTCGCGACCGGCTGAAAAAACTGGAGAAAGAGCTGGCTGATCTGGAGCAGGAGTCCGCTGGACTGACCGCCCAGTGGAAGGCGGAAAAAGAAAAACTGTCGTCCGCACAAAAAATGAAAGAAAAGCTGGAGCAGTCTCGGGCGGAACTGGACCAGGCCCAACGCGCCGGGAAATGGGAACGGGCGGGGGAGCTCACCTACGTGATCATCCCGGGCCTGGAAAAACAGCTGGCCGAGGCGGAGAAGGAAGCCAGCAACCGCATGCTGAATGAAGAGGTGCGCGACGAGGATATCGCCGCGGTGGTCAGCCGCTGGACGGGTGTACCCGTGGACAAAATGCTCACCGGGGAACGGGAAAAGCTGCTCCACATGGAAGACCATCTGCGCACCCGTGTGGTGGGCCAGGACGACGCAATTATCGCCGTGTCCAACGCCGTCCGCCGGGCCCGCGCGGGCCTGCAGGATCCGCACCGGCCGCTGGGCAGTTTCCTGTTCCTGGGCCCAACCGGCGTGGGCAAGACGGAACTCACCAAGGCACTGGCCGGATTTTTGTTCGATGACGACCAGGCGCTGATCCGCCTGGACATGTCCGAATACATGGAAAAGCACGCAGTTTCGCGCATGATCGGCGCACCCCCCGGATACGTGGGATATGAAGAGGGGGGCGCACTGGCCGAGGCCGTGCGCCGCCGCCCGTACCAGGTGATTTTGTTCGATGAGATCGAGAAAGCGCATCCGGATGTCTTCAACGTGCTGCTCCAGGTTCTGGACGACGGCCGCCTGACCGACGGCCAGGGCCGCACGGTGGATTTCCGGAATACTCTCATTGTTCTGACCTCCAATCTGGGGGCCGAACATATGGCCGCTACCGATGCAGATCCAAACGATCCTGCGGTGCGGGACAAGGTGATGGAGGTGGTCCGCGCCGCCTTCCGGCCCGAGTTCCTCAACCGCCTGGACGATATCCTCATGTTCCACCGCCTGTCGCGCAAGGACATGACCAGCATCGTGGATATCCAGCTGAAGCGTCTGCGCGCCATGCTGGATGACCGCCATGTGGTGCTGGACGTCTCACCCGGGGCCGCCGCCTGGCTGGCTGAGGCCGGGTACGACCCTGTCTATGGCGCGAGGCCGCTGAAACGCGTGATCCAGCGCCAGCTCCAGAACCCGCTGGCCAACATGATCCTGGAAGGCAAGGTGAAGGACGGCGACACGGTGAAGGTGACCACCGGCGAACACGGCGACCTGCTGGTCAACGGCGTGGCGGTAGACACCCCCGCCAAAACCTCCACCCCACGGCCCGCCAGACGAACGGTGCATTAAAACCCCTCTCCCCACGGGAGAGGGGGGCACGCAGTGCCGGGTGAGGGCCGGTACAGCTTCATGGACCCTCACCCTCCCGCTGCGCGGGTCCCTCCCTCTCCCGTGGGGAGAGGGAATATCCAACCTGTTTTTACTTTCATGATTTCGGGAGTATGAATCCCGGATCATCCCTTAACCGGAGTTTTTTATGCCAGACGCCATGACCAGGACAGTAAGCCAGATAACCGTATTTTCAGGCGGGACAATCAGGTTTCAGGACCTGAAAAGAGCTTTTGCTATCGCAGCTGCAAATTCAGGACCGGAAAATATGGAACCAGCCCGGCAGGCGGGACTGGTTTTTGGCATGATCAATACGCATTTCGATCCTGAGTCTCCTGTTCCCGGGACCTTTCTGAATTATCTCCGTCCAGAAAGCCAGGATTTCACCGCTTTTGCCAAAGCGCTCATCGCTTTCACGGAAACGCAGACCGGTTTTCGCAAGGCCTGCGAGGTCATACCGTTCACCAAACTGCAGGAAACATTCCTGGATTGTGCCATGGCCTTCCTGAGGGGGACAGTCTATCTGAGCATACATGACAGCAGGCAGCTGGACATATACCTTCCCCCGGACAAGGCGCCTGACCTGAAAAAGCTGGCCAGCTTTGTGGACATGCTGGAAAGCCCGGATAATCCAATACCAACACCCGGCATAGAACAGGAAATACCAGCGCTCCGGAGAGCCCTGCGGGCCCTTGGCAAGGCCCATGCTGCGTATCACCGCTCTGCCCTGGGCCAGGCTGGTCATCCTGTCCCTGCATCCTTGCTGGACCCCCTGAAAGGCTCCACAATCACAAGAAACATGATCGGAAATTTCGCGGAAGGTCTTGAGAAATTCAGGAGAGATATTCTGGAATTTAAACTGCAGTCCCTGGAGAAAGACTTTGCTTTTGGAACGCTGAAAACCCTTTTCCTGGAAACGGCCAAAGAATATCTGGCCCAGGAAAATCCCGTCAGAGAACAAGGACAGGCCATTGCCCTGATTGCCAATCTTCCGGCCCTGCGACAGTATGTGACTGCTCCTGTGGAGGGGGATCCTGGCTATCAGGGCCAGGAACAGGACAGGCGCCTTGTCCGCGCGGGGCTGGATGCCATTGAGTATGCCGCGCAGGCCTATGGCCCGGCAGACCTGGTTCCCTCACAGCTGGCCATACACCTGATGGAAAAAGCTTATCTCCACACCTTGAACACACCCGTCGTCCTTGATACCGGACTGGCCAACTTCGCCAGCGAACTCCAGGCGGTAGCGGCTCCTGACGTGCAGGCAATCGAGGCAGGCACAAATGCGGCAGGCCGGCGGGTCTGGTCCGTTCCGGCCGCGGCCTGATCAAACTCCTGATCTGTATATAAAAAGACCCGGACCTCTCCCGGGTCTTTTTTTGCCTGCGGATCCGGCATTTTCCTTTTTCCACGTCTCCGGCACAGTGGTATCATGGAAGGCATGGTACCGGGAAAGTGCAGGACGTCATGATCCGTCAGTATGAACTGGTCGAGCGCGTCAAGGCCTATGATCCGTCGGCGGACGAGGCGCTGCTGAACCGCGCCTATGTTTTTTCCATGAAGGCCCACGGGGCGCAGACCCGCGCCTCGGGCGATCCCTATTTCTCCCACCCGCTGGAGGTGGCGGGGATCCTGACCCAGATGAAGCTGGACAGCGCGTCCATCATCACGGCCCTGCTGCACGACACGGTCGAGGATACGCTGGCGACGCCGGAGGAGATCGAACGCCTGTTTGGCCCCGAGATTGCAAAGCTTGTGGAGGGGGTGACCAAGCTGTCGCGCATCGAGATGCAGGGGGAACAGGCCAAACAGGCGGAAAACTTCCGCAAGCTGGTCCTGGCCATGTCCGAGGATATCCGCGTCCTGCTGGTCAAGCTGGCGGACCGGCTGCATAACATGCGGACCCTCCACCACATCCAGAACCCGGACAAGCGAAAGCGCATCGCCCGGGAGACGCTTGACATCTATGCCCCGCTGGCCGAGCGCATCGGTATCCACCGCATGAAGGACGAGCTGGAGGATCTGGCCTTCCAGCACCTGAACCCCGACGCGCGGGACAGCATCGTCTCCCGCCTCTCGTTCCTGCGGGCCGAGGGCAACAACGTGGTCCAGAAGGTGGTGGACGAGCTGGGAAAGACCCTCGCGGCACAGGGGGTCGAGGGCACGGTGACCGGGCGGGAAAAGGCCCCCTGGTCCATCTGGACGAAAATGCAGCACAAGGACGTGGCGTTCGAGCAGCTGTCGGACATCATGGCCTTTCGCATCATCGTCCCGTCCATCGAGCAGTGCTATCAGGCCCTGGGGATCATCCACGCCCGCTATCCCGTGATTCCGGGCCGCTTCAAGGACTATATTTCCACGCCCAAGCCCAACGGCTATCGCAGTATCCACACCTGCGTCATCGGGCCCGAGCGCCAGCGCATCGAGATCCAGATCCGCACCCGCGACATGCACGAGATCGCCGAGCTGGGGGTTGCCGCCCACTGGGCCTACAAGCAGAAGGACCACAAGGCCGACGGACGCCAGTACCGCTGGCTGCGCGAGCTTCTGGACATCCTGGAGCACGCCCAGAAACCGGAAGAATTCCTGGAACACACCAAGATGGAGCTGTTCCAGGACCAGGTGTTCTGCTTCTCCCCCAAGGGTGATCTGATCGCCCTGCCCCGCGGCGCGTGCCCCGTGGACTTTGCCTATGCGGTCCACTCGGGCATCGGTGACACCTGTGTAGGCGCCAAGGTCAACGGCCGTATGGTCCCCCTGCGGACCGAGCTGCACAACGGCGACCAGGTGGAGATTGTCACCTCGAAAACCCAGACCCCCTCCCCCACCTGGGAACGGTTCGTGGTTACCGGCAAGGCCAAGGCCTGTATCCGCCGGTTTATCCGCACCCAGCAGCGCACGGAATACATTGGCCTCGGCAAGGCCATGCTGCAGAAAATGTTCCGCCACGAAGGATACGAATTCACGGACAAGGCCATTGAAGGTATCCTGCGCAATTTCCAGGCCACCTCGGCGGATGATGTCTATGCCCACGTGGGATCAGGCCTGCACTCGGCCCGCGAGGTGTTCAACGCAGTCTTCCCGGGCCACCGGTCGCATGAGCCGGAAAAACCTGCCGCGCCGGAGCCATCACCCTCCGGCAAAAAGGACAGGAGTCAGGATACGGCAGGCGGCAAGGGAAGCCCGGTTGCCATCCGGGGCCTTATCCCCGGCATGGCAATCCATTACGCCCGCTGCTGCCATCCCCTGCCGGGCGACAGGATTGTGGGCATTGTCACAACCGGACGGGGCGTGACCATCCATACCATCGACTGCGAGACACTGGAGAATTTCGCCGAAACGCCTGAGCGCTGGATCGATGTGGGCTGGGATGTTCCGTCTGACGCGCAGGCCGCCAGCCATGTGGGCCGGCTGGATGTGGTCCTGGCCAACGAGCCGGGCAGCCTGGGAACCCTGTCGGTGGTGGTGGGCAAGAACGGCGGCAACATCACGAACCTGAAAATCACCAGCCGCAGCACGGACTTTTACGATATTCTGGTGGATGTGGACGTCAAGGACGTGCGCCATCTGGCCAATATCGTGGCCGCCCTGCGCGCCACGCCGGTCATCAACTCGGTCGAGCGGGTCCGGGGGCGGTAGACCGCGGAGAAGGGGCCCGGGGCGCCGCCGGACCCGGCGCTGGCGAAACCTCCGGCAGTGGCAACCGGGCAAAGCGCGCGATCAGCCTTTCACCGAAAGAGGCCTTTGGACTGGCAGGAACCAGCTGCATTTCCGCCAGTACTTGACGGGCCTCGGGAGACTGCTGCAGTGTCCCGTTGTCCATCCGTTCCTGGATTTTCCCTGTCATCGCTCCCAGAGCAATGGCGAAGCGGTGCTCATCTTTTTTGGCACCGGTCAGCACCTGCACAAATCCTTCCGCCGCCGCCTGCGGATCCCCGCGGGCATGGGCCAGAATTCCGGCCATGACCCCTGCGGTTATAGCGGTATGTCCGGCCAGATTCTGCCGGACCATGGCTCCCCGCGCCCGGGTCACCAGCTCCGTGAAGAGATCCCTTTCGGCAAGCCCCTTCAGGCCTTCCTCATAGGCTGCTTTTTCAGCGTCAGATAACTGGGTCTCACTTTCTTTCAGCATGTCCTGGAGCCCTGGGAGACTGGGGTATTCCAGTCTCCATCCTCCAGGAAAAGGCTTAAGGAAGACTTAAGGGGTGTTACAGTCCAGAAGGGTTTTCAGGACATGCAGGCGCAGGGCGCTGGCCAGGTTGCCGCCCGTGCGGGACCGATCCACCTCTCCCACCAGGACCGCCAGGGACAGACCCCGTTCCCGGGCCAGGGACTCCAGCACGCTCCAGAATTCCGGCTCCAGAGCCACGCTGGTGGCATGGCCGGACATGAGGAATGACTTTTTCTTCAAGCGATCATGTCTTCCGGCTTCACCCACTGGTCGAACTGTTCCGCGGTTAGCAGGCCCAGGGCCACACCGGCCTCTTTCAGCGTTGTACCCTCTTTATGCGCTTTCTTGGCAATTTTCGCCGCGTTATCATAGCCGATATGCGGGTTCAGGGCCGTGACCAGCATCAGGCTTTTGTACAGCGAGTCCCGGATCTGGTTCCGGTTGGCCTCGATCCCCGCCACGCAGTTGTCGGTAAAGCTGTTGCAGGCGTCGGCCAGCAGGCGGATGGACTGCAGCAGGTTATAGATCATCACGGGCTTGAAGACGTTCAGCTCGAAATGGCCGTTCGACCCGCCCACGGTGACCGCCATGTGGTTGCCCATCACCTGGGTGCAGACCATGGTCATCGCCTCGGACTGGGTCGGATTGACCTTGCCTGGCATGATGGAGGAGCCGGGCTCATTCTCCGGCAGCGAGATTTCGCCGATGCCACAGCGGGGGCCCGAGCCCAGCAGGCGGATGTCATTGGCGATTTTCATCAGCGAGCACGCCAGCGTGTTCATGGCGCCCGAGGCCTCTACCACAGCGTCGTGGGCAGCCAGTGCCTCGAACTTGTTCTCGGCCGTTACGAACGGCAGGCCGGTCAGCCGGGCCACATGGGCGGCGAATTTTTCGGCAAACCCCTTTTTCGCGTTCAGGCCCGTGCCCACGGCCGTGCCGCCCTGGGCCAGCTGCAGCAGGCGCGGCAGCACATCCTTCACCCGCGAGATGCCGTATCTGATCTGCGTGGCATAGCCGGAAAACTCCTGCCCCAGCGTCAGCGGCGTGGCGTCCTGCAGGTGCGTGCGGCCAATCTTGACGATGGACGCAAACGCCGTCACCTTTGTTTCCAGCGCCTTGTACAGGTGGCCGAGCGCGGGCAGCAGGGCGTGATGCAGTTGCTCCACTGCCGCGATGTGCATAGCGGTGGGGAAACTGTCGTTGGACGACTGACCCATATTCACATGGTCGTTGGGGTGCACGGGCTTCTTGCTGCCCATATCGCCGCCCAGAATCTCAATAGCGCGGTTGGAAATCACCTCGTTGGCGTTCATGTTGGTCTGCGTGCCCGACCCCGTCTGCCACACCACCAGCGGAAAATGATCCAGCAGGATACCGTCGATCACCTCGTCGGCAGCTTTGGCGATGGCATCGCCCAGCTTTTTGTCCAGGGCCCCCAGATCCATGTTGGCCAGCGCCGAGGCCTTTTTCTGGATCCCCAGCGCGCGGATCAGCGGAGCGGGCATCCTCTCGCCGCCAATCCTGAAATTCTGCAGCGACCGCTGGGTCTGTGCGCCCCAGTATCTATCCGCCGGAACATCGATGGGACCAAAGGAATCGGTTTCAGTACGGACGGGGGAACGGGATGTCATGATGATGCCTGTATGCTGGAGAATCCGGTGATTTTTCTAGCACACAGTAAAAATACGGCAAAGGGGTGGGCTTTCCGGATTATCCCCTCACATGCCCGTCACCCAGAACGACGTTCTTGTACGTGGTCAGCTGCTCCAGCCCCACCGGTCCGCGGGCGTGGAGACGCCCTGTGGCAATGCCGATTTCCGCCCCCATACCAAACTCGCCGCCATCCGCGAACTGGGTCGAGGCGTTGTGCATGACAATGGCGCTGTCCACCTGTTGCAGAAATGTATCGGCGGCGGCAGGCGAAGATGTCACGATGCTGTCGGTGTGGTGCGATCCATAGCGTTCGATATGAGCCACAGCCCCGTGAACACCGTCCACAACTTTCACAGCGATAATGGCGTCCAGATATTCGGTTTCCCAGTCACTCTCCGCGGCGGGCCTGACGCGTGGATCAACGGCACAGACCTGCTCGTCTCCACTCACCTCGCACCCCGCGTCCAGCAGCATTGTCACCAGGGGCGCCAAATGGCTCCCGGCGCAAGCGGCGTCCACCAGCAGGGTCTCGGCGGCGCCGCAGATGCCCGTACGGCGCATCTTGGCATTCAGAACGACATTTTTGGCCATACCCAGATCGGCCATCCCATCCACGTACACGTGATTGTTGCCGTCCAGATGGGCCAGCACCGGCACGCGGCTTTCCTGCTGTACACGTGCGATCAGCGACTTGCCGCCGCGAGGAACGATTACATCTACATACCGGTCCAGACGCAGAAGCTCGCCTACCGCCACACGGTCCG
>JALYJY010000020.1:0-10360 GCA_030775045.1 Pseudomonadota bacterium
GTCCAGGATGTGGAGGCCTGGCCCGCCCGCATCGCTGCCGTCACACGGGATGACATGAATGCCGCTGCCCGCGCTGTCCTGTCGCAGAAAGACCACGTGACGGGCATCCTGCTGCCCGTTCCTGCTCCTGCTGAAGGGAAACCGGCCCCATGAAGCGCATTGTCCTTGTTGCTGCCTTCTTCCTTCTGCTCATATCCACACCTGCCCGGGCCATGGAGATACAGCGGGTCATCAGCCCGAAGGGCATCGAAGCCTGGCTGGTCCACGATACCACGGTCCCGGTTATCGCCATGGCCTTTGCCTTTGAGGGCGGATCAGCCACCGATCCAGCGGACAGACAGGGCCTTGCCGCGCTGGCCGCCCACACGATGGACGAAGGCGCCGGCCCGTACGACAGCCAGGACTTCCAGAAGCACCTGCGGGACAACAGCATCTCCCTGGCCTTCCGCGCCGGACGCGACGCCTTTTTCGGCTCGGTGAAAACCCTGACCGAGACAAAGGGCAAGGCCGTGGAGCTTCTGCGCCTGGCCCTGACCGCGCCCCGCTTCGAGGATGAGGCCGTAACACGGATCCGCACGTCGCTTGTCACGGCTATCCGCGACCAGGAGCAGGACCCGGAATGGCTGGCCGGGCGGACGCTGACAAAGACCCTCTTCGCGGGCCATCCCTACAGCCAGCAGGACCGGGGAACAGAGAAGACCCTCAACACCATCAGCAGAAAGGATCTTCATGATTTCGTGGCTGCCCGCCTGACCCGTGACCATCTGAAGATCGCTGTCAGCGGTGATATCACGGCGCAGGAGCTGGCCCCCCTGCTGGACCAGGTCTTCGGAAATCTTTCCACTGCCGGAAAGCCTGTCGCAGTTCCGGATGTCAAACCAGCCACAGACGGCAAGGTCACGCTGGTGGAACAGCCCACCACCCAGACTGTCATTGTGGCCGCACAGGAAGGCGTGAAGCGCAGCGATCCCGACTGGTTCCCCGCAGCCATTCTGGAATACATCCTGGGCGGCGGCGGGTTCAGCTCCCGCCTGACCGAGCAGGTGCGGGAGAAAAACGGCCTGACCTATGGCATCTCTACCGATCTGGCCCCCATGGACCATGCCGCACTGATTACCGTCCAGACCGCCACGGCCAACAAGACCGCCGCCCAGGTCCTGCAGATGATCCGGACCGAATGGAAGCGCATGGCAGACACAGCCCTCACGGCGCAGGAGCTGGAAAAGGCCAAAAAATACCTGACCGGTGCTTTCCCGCTGCAGTTCGATTCGGTAGACGACTTTGCGGCCGTGCTTCTGCAGATCCAGCGGGATAACCTCGGGATAGACTACCTCAGCCGCCGGGACAGCCTGATCAACGCTGTCACGCTGCAGGACGCGCAGCGGGTGGCAAAACGCCTGTTCGATCCGGCCACTCTGACAGTTGTGGCTGCGGGACGGCCTGAAGGCCTGAAACCCGACCGGATCCTGACCCCGGATCAGGTACGGGGGACAGAAGCGCAATAATGCCATGCTGAGCAGACGTCTCTGGCCTGCTGCTGCCCTGGGCCTGGCCCTGTGCGCAGGGTTTTTCGGCATGCGCCATGCAGGCCTGTCCCGGGCCCGTGACAAACCCTCTTTTCCAGCTGAAACCATCACGGCTTTCTCCATGCAGGTGGAACAGGCGCTGGCAGACCGGAAAGCCAGTGTGGCTGTTGTCGCGCGTGTGGGTAGAAATCGCCGGGATCTGCCGGCAGGGACACAGTTCACGCATCTGGCTTACTGGGTTTACCAGGATATCCGGCTGGAAGACGGTCGCATAGTCCAGGGCTATATTGCCCACAACCTGTACCAGAAGGACGACCAGCCGGACCGCAGCCATCTGGTCAACGACCGTCCCGCTGAATTCTTTGCCCTGGCAAAGGAGCTGGAAGCAGGAATCATTATCCCCACGCCTGAATTCCAGGCAAAGCTTCTCAAAGCCATCGACAGTCCCGCGTTCAGGGATTTTCACAATCCGCACTATTCCGTTCTGGCCAGCCCTTACAACACGGCCTACCAGAACTGCACCGAACATACCCTGGATGTTCTGGTCTCGGCCCTTCACAACACCACTGACATGCAGCAGATCAAGGATATCGAGGCCCGGGATTTCAGGGCGCAGACGATACACCTTGGTCCGCTGGAAAGCCTTTTTGGTCCTGTTTTTGTTCCTGATGTGGCCACATCCGATCACGACGGCGAAATCCGCACCGCCACGTTTGAGACTTTTTCCGGCTTCATGCAGGAGAATGGCCTGGCTTCGGAAATCCGGACCATCACATACGGAAACAGATAAGAATTCCCTGTATTTCCGGGCACAGGAAGAGTATCAGATACAGGATAACAACTCTGTATCCGGTGCGGCAAAATATGAGATCCCTTCCCCTGAACATCGGCACCCTGCACTTTGTGGGCATTGGCGGCATCGGCATGAGCGGCATCGCCGAGGTGCTGCACAATCTGGGCTATGCCATCCAGGGCAGTGACATGGCTGAAAACGCCAACGTCAAACGCCTGCGCAGCCTGAACATCCCCGTGTTCGTCGGACACAGTGCCGACAATCTGGGCGATGCGGCGGTCGTTGTGATCTCCTCGGCCGTGAAGGCAGACAACCCGGAGGTTGCAGCCGCCCGCGTGCGCATGGTCCCTGTGGTCCGGCGGGCCGAGATGCTGGGCGAGCTGATGCGCCTGAAATGGTCCATCGCCATCGCCGGCACCCACGGCAAGACGACCACCACGTCCATGATCGGCGCCATGCTGGAAAAGGGCGGCATGGACCCCACCGTCATCAACGGCGGCATCATCAATGCCTACAACACCAACACCCGCCTCGGAAAAGGTGAATGGATGGTGGTGGAATCCGACGAAAGCGACGGCAGCTTCCTGCGGCTGCCAGCCACTATCGCCGTGGTCACCAATATCGATCCTGAACATATGGAACACTACGGCACCTTCGACAACGTCCGCCTGGCCTACGACACCTTTGTCCAGAACCTGCCGTTCTATGGCTTTGCGGCCCTGTGCATCGACCATCCGGAAGTCCAGGCGATGATCCCGCGCATCGACCGGCGCATCGTCACCTACGGATTCAGCCCCCAGGCCGATGTGCGGGCCGTGGACGTGCAGACCGGCCCCCACGGTGCACAGTTCAATGTGCTGCTCAGTGCCCGGATCGCCGGCGCGGACACGATGGTCCCCGGCTTTGTACTGCCCATGTATGGCCTGCACAACGTCCAGAACGCGCTCGCGGCCATCGCCGTGGCGTTCGAGATGGATATCGACGAGGATACGATGCGCGAGGCGCTGGCCGGATTCTCGGGGGTCAAGCGGCGCTTTACCCGCACCGGAACCTCAAACGGCATTACGGTTATCGACGACTACGGCCACCATCCCGTCGAGATTGCCGCCGTGCTCAAGGCCGCGCGGACAGCCCATTCCGCCAGAACCATCGCCGTGGTCCAGCCCCACCGCTACACCCGCCTGCACAGCCTGTTCGAGGAATTCTGCGGCTGTTTCAACGAGGCCGACGTGGTGATTGTGGCCGACGTATACGCGGCAGGAGAAGCCCCCATCCAGGGCGTGACCCGCGACGCACTGGTCGAGGGCCTGCGCCGGCGCGGCCATCGCCACGTGCTGCCCCTGGCGGCACCCGAGCAGCTGCCCCAGATGGTATCCCGCCTCGCCCGCCCGGGGGACTTTGTGGTGTGCCTGGGCGCTGGCTCCATCACTCACTGGGCCAATGCCCTGCCAGCCGATCTGGATCGCCTTCTGGGCACAGGCAAGGCCCGCACCCTGGTCTGATCTGATGCCCCATCTTTCGGAACGCCTGCCCCCGGTCCGGGGCCGCCTGACACCCGACGCTCCCCTCGCACCGCACACCTGGTTCCGGGTAGGCGGGCCGGCCGAAGTCCTGTTCCGGCCCGAAGACGTCCAGGACCTGGCGGATTTCCTGCGCGCCTGTCCGGCCGATGTTCCCGTGACTGTGCTGGGTGTAGCCTCGAATCTTCTGGTGCGCGATGGCGGCATCCGGGGCGTGGTGATCCGTCTGGGCCGGGGCTTTGCGGAGATTGCCTGCGGGGCCGAAACAGTCCGCACCGGCGCCGGTGCCCTGGATCTGGCTGTGGCGCAGACGGCCTGCGATGCCGGGATCGGGGGGCTGGAGTTTCTGTCCGGCATTCCCGGCACCATCGGCGGTGGCGTGCGCATGAACGCAGGAGCCTATGGGAGGGAGATAGTGGATGGGGTCACCTCGGCCACCGCCGTGGACCGGCAGGGCAACATCCATACGCTGGACAAAAATGACCTGGGTCTGTCCTATCGCCATTCCGGCTTTCCCGGGGACTGGATTATCGTGGACGCCACATTCCAGGGAACGCCGGACGATCCGGCCAGCATTGCCGCACGCATGGAGGAGATCCGCAAAAATCGTACCGACAGCCAGCCTGTCCGGGCTCGCACGGGCGGCTCCACCTTCGCCAATCCGCCCGGCCAGAAGGCGTGGGAGCTGATCGACAGGGCCAGCTGCCGGGGCCTGCAGATCGGGGATGCGCAGGTTTCGGAAAAGCACTGCAATTTCCTGCTGAACCTGGGAAATGCCAGCGCCCGGGACATCGAGACGCTGGGCGAGGAAGTCCGCCGCCGCGTCCTGAACACCAGCGGCATCGACCTGCGCTGGGAGATCAGACGGATCGGGGATCTGGCGTGACTGCGGATACTTTGTTATCTGTATTTCATGTCGCAAAAACCGTCCCCTGCAAAACCTCCCGGAAAAAAGGGGAAATCCCGCTCCGGCGCTGACCTGGTTGACCCGGGACAGCCGGACCAGGAGGGAGCCCTGAACAATATAATGATGGCGGAGATTGCCGTCACCCCTCCCCCGCCCATGATTTTTCCCCTGCCAGCCCTTCCTGATCCGGAACCGGGACCAACGGAAAAACCCCACTATCACGGCCACCGGGAACGGCTGCGGCAGCGTTTTCTGACCACGGGGGCCGAAAGCTTCCAGGATTACGAATTGCTGGAACTGCTGCTGTTTCCCGCCATCCCTCGCAAGGACGTCAAGTCTCTGGCCAAAAGCCTTCTGGCCGCGTTCGAGACCCTGTGGGGCGTTGTGAACGCACCCCACCACCGCCTGCGCGAACAGTTCAGGCTGGGCGACACGGTTATTGCCCAGCTGGCCATCGTGGGCGCTACAGCCCTGCGCATGACACGCCGGCAGATCGCCCAGCGGCATGTCCTGGGCTCGTGGCAGGCTGTCCTGGAATACTGCGAGGCGGTCATGGCCCACGAAACCGTCGAGCAGCTTCGCCTGCTGTTTCTGGATCGCCGCAACAGCCTGATCGCGGACGAGGTCCAGCAGAGAGGTACTGTCGACCACACCCCCGTCTATCCGCGGGAAGTGATCAAAAGGGCGCTGGAGCTGGGCGCCACCGCCATCATCCTGGTCCACAACCACCCCAGCGGCGATCCGACCCCCAGCCGGGCCGACATCGACATGACCCACCACATCATCCGGGCCGCAGAAGGTGTGGGTATCAAGGTCCACGACCACATCATTGTGGGACGGGGACGGCACAGCAGCATGAAAAACATGGGACTGATCTGACGTCTATTGCATTTTTGTCCGGTTCTGGTCTTCTGTCTCCTGCGCACAGGAGATTCGCACCGTGAGAAAGATCTGGACGACAGCGCTGTTCATCCTGCCCCTGGTTTCAGCCTGCCAGGGGCCCCAGTATTCCTACTGGAAAAGAACGGGCTCGGCCCCCCGGACCGTGGCCGATGCGGGCCCCGCGGCCCAGAGCCGCCTGAAAAGCGATTTTGCCGAATGCGCTACATTCACGCAGGTCAACACCATGAACCCCGCAGACTACCGGTTTCCTGAGAGCAGCAGGAACGCCCGGGAGCAGCAGACAGCTGCCCGGACCTCGGACTGGCAGCTGATGGACGGATGCATGCAGACCAAGGGATGGACATACGTCACCACAGGCCATGCGCCGCCCCTGCCTCCCAGCCCTTACCTGGATCCGTTCAGGGGCCTGCCACCCGATCCTGCCGCCTTCCCGTCCCGCAGCATGGACATGCCGCCGGAACCACCCATGACCGAAGGCGCACCGGCCATGCCGCCGGAGGATCCTGCAACAATACCTGCCCCGGACGCACCCGCGCCATCAGTGCCCTCTTACAATCCCTATTCGTACAGCGAGCCGATCGAGATCCAGTAGTCCTTGCCCGCTGTTCCAGGAAAACACTGCGGTTACAGGTAGTCCCGGCACGAAAATATCAGCTATCCCCCAATAAAATCCGCCTGCCTCCCTTGTCCCGCTGCCCCTGCCCAGGCTATACAGGCACGGTATATGCAGAGAACTGATCCATGACAGAATTGCTGGACATGGCCCTTCAGGGCCTTCTGATTGCAGGATATATCCTGGCGATCATCTTTCCCCTGCTGGGCGCGGTGGCGTATCTGACGTGGGCCGAGCGCAAGGTTCTGGCCGCCACCCAGATCCGCCGCGGTCCCAACGTGGTAGGCCCCTTCGGCTTGCTCCAGCCCCTGGCGGACGGCATCAAGCTGATGGGCAAGGAGATCATCATCCCCTCCGGCGCAAACCGGATCCTGTTCCTGATGGCTCCTGCCCTCACCTTTATGCTCAGCCTGGTCGCCTGGGCGGTCATTCCCTTTGATGCCGGCCTGGTGCTGGCTGACATCAATGTGGGGATCCTGTACCTGTTTGCCATCAGCTCACTGGGCGTTTACGGGATCATTATCGCCGGGTGGGCCTCCAACTCGAAATACCCGTTCCTGGGCGCCCTGCGCTCGGCGGCCCAGATGGTATCGTACGAAGTCTCCATCGGCCTCGTGATTGTCACTGTCCTGCTGTGCGTGGGGTCCATGAACCTGTCAGCCATTGTGCGGGCGCAGCAGCACATGTGGTTCGTCCTGCCCCTGTTCCCCATGTTCGTGGTGTTTTTCATCTCGGCGCTGGCCGAGACCAACCGTCCGCCCTTTGACCTGCCCGAAGGCGAGTCCGAGCTGGTGGGCGGCTTCAACACCGAATATTCTTCCATGCCCTTCGCCCTGTTCTTCCTGGGCGAGTACGCCAACATGATCCTCATGTCCGGCATCTGCACCACCCTGTTCCTGGGCGGGTGGCTGCCGCCTCTGGATGTGTCATGGCTGGCCTGGATTCCCGGTGTTGTGTGGTTCGGGCTGAAAGTGGCCTTCCTGCTGTTCGTGTTCATCTGGGTGCGCGCCAGCCTGCCGCGCTATCGCTATGACCAGTTGATGCGCCTGGGCTGGAAGGTGTTCCTGCCCTTTACCCTGCTGTGGGTGGTGGGCACCGCCGGGGTGCTGGTGGCCTTTGACCTTCTGCCCGTCGCAGTGCCATAAGGAGATTCCCCCATGGCTTTCCCCGACCGTATCGCCAGGTCCTTTCTGCTTCTGGATGTGATCAAGGGCCTCGGCCTGACCCTGCGGTACATGTTCCGGCCGCGGGCCACCATCAACTATCCGTTCGAGAAAGGCCCCATCAGCAGCCGCTTCCGGGGCGAACACGCCCTGCGCCGCTATCCCAACGGCGAGGAACGCTGCATCGCCTGCAAGCTGTGCGAGGCCGTGTGCCCTGCGCTGGCCATCACCATTGAGGCCGAACCGCGCGAGGACGGCAGCCGCCGCACCACCCGGTACGACATCGACATGACCAAGTGCATCTATTGCGGCCTGTGCCAGGAAGCCTGCCCCGTGGATGCCATCGTGGAAGGCCCGAACTTCGAGTTCGCCACAGAAACCCGGGAAGAACTGTTCTATGACAAGCAGAAGCTTCTGGACAACGGCGACCGCTGGGAACCCCTTCTGGCCGCCAACCTGACCCGCGAAGCACCGTACAGGTAATTCACTTCTCCCTGTGGAAAAGAAATTTTCCCGCCGGGGGCATGTCGTCAATCAACGCAGAATGAGACAGATGACAAGGATTTCCGGAAGCCGGAGCACAGCGTACATTAAAGTACGTGAGCACCGGAAGTCCGGAAATCCGAAATCAGATGGCCATTATCCGTTTGATTGACGACATGCCCCTACAGAAATCCGTACGGGTCCACATCCACCTTGACGGTGACCTTTGACGGCACAGTCACGTGCGCCAGCCAGTCGCACACCAGGGCCTGGACGTTCACACCGCGGGGGGCTTTCAGCAGCAGGCGGCGGCGGTGTTTTCCCCGCACGATGGCCAGCGGTGCAGGCGCCGGGCCCAGTACGACAACCCCGTCCGTGCGGGGAGCCTGACGCCCCAGATCATACGCCACCCGGTCTGCAGCCTCTGCATCGGGACCAGAAACAATCAGCGCCACAAGACGGCCCCAGGGGGGCATACCGTGGCGGCGGCGCTCGTCCCCTTCCCGCGCCATGAACGCATCCCGGTCGTTGTCCTTCAGGGCCTGCATGACAGGGTGATGGGGCTGGAAGGTCTGGAGGAACACCCGCCCCGGCCTGTCGGCTCGCCCGGCCCGGCCCGCCACCTGCTGGAGCAGCTGGAACGTGCGCTCGGCCGCCCGCAGATCGCCGCCGGACAGGCCGATGTCCGCGTCCACTACGCCCACCAGCGTCAGCGCCGGAAAATGGTGTCCCTTGGCCACCATCTGCGTGCCCACGATCAGATCCACATCCCGCCGACGGATTTTCTGCAAGGCCTCCTCCATCTGTGCCGCGGTGGTCAGGGTGTCGCTGGCCATGACCAGAGTGCGGGCCTGCGGGAACCTCTCTGCCACCTCCTCGGCGATGCGCTCGACACCGGGGCCGCAGGCTACCAGGGAATCAGCCTCTCCGCACGACGGACACAGGGCGGGCGGCGGCTCCGCATGGCCGCAGTGATGACAATGCAGGCGGCCCGAGGTGCGGTGCTGCACCAGCCAGGCTGTGCACTGCGGGCACTGCAGCCGGTGGCCGCAGGTGCGACACAGGGTCAGCGGCGCATAGCCCCGGCGGTTCAGGAACAGCAGTGCCTGCTCCCCCGCCACCAGGGTCTCGTCAATGGCCGTGCACAGGGTGGGACAGAGCCACCGGCGCGGCGCGGGCCTGTCCGTGCGCAGGTCCAGAAGGCGGATGTCAGGCATCAGTGCGCTGCCGTGGCGGTCTGGCAGGTGCAGGCGACTGTACTTGCCGTTTTCCACGTTGGTCAGGGTCTCGAGGGACGGCGTGGCTGACACCAGGACTGCGGGGATTTTTTCCAGCGAGGCCCGCACTACAGCCATGTCCCGGGCGTGATAGCAGACACCCTCCTCCTGCTTGTAGCTGCCATCATGTTCCTCATCCACAACGATCAGGCCAAGAGCAGGAAAGGGCAGAAACAGGGCCGAGCGTGCGCCCACGATCACCTGCGTCCGGCCTGTGGCCACGGCCCGCCAGGTGTCCCGCCGCCGGGCGGGGGTGAGGTCCGAGTGCCACACCAGGGGCGCCTGGCCAAAGCGCCGGGTGAAACGCTCCACCACCTGGGGCCCCAGCGCAATTTCCGGCAGCAGGACCAGCGCCTGCCGCCCCTGCTCCAGCGCATGGGCCACGGCCTCCATGAATACTTCGGTCTTGCCGGATCCTGTCACGCCGTCCAGGACCGTGACCGAAAAAGCCCTTTCGTCCTCGTGGCGGGTCAGGATATTCACAGCCTCCTGCTGCTGGGCGGGCGAGAACACGGTCTGGCAGAATTTCGTATCCAGAACAGGGACAGGACTTTCGGCCGCCTGGAGAACCGTCTCCAGAACGCCGGTGTCGGCCATGGCGCGGACAATTGCTGGCGATGCAGATGCAGCGCCCGCCAGGTCCGCGGCGGAAAGAGGATCCCCGACCCGCTCCAGATACTCCAGCACCGCGTGCCGGGCGGGCGTCAGGCGGAACCCGTCCGGCAATGAAGTCGCGCTGCGCCTGTACAGCAGGCTGTGGCGGGGAGCTTCCAGCGCTTCCGGGGGACCGAGAGCCATGCGCAGGACCGCGCCTGCCGAAACCATGCAGTATGCGGCGACCCAGTCCACCAGGCGGCGGGTCTTCTCCGGCATGGGCGGCAGGTCAAAGCGGCGGATGATGGACCGCAGTCGCGCGGGATCCACAGATCCTCCGCCTGGTCCATGGACCATCCCCACCGCCCGCCGCTTTCCCAGGGGCACCTCGACATAGTCCCCGGACGCCAGAATCATCCCTTCCGGCGCGGTATAGTCCAGAAGGGCCTGCGGCAGGGCCATGGCCACAAGGACCTGCACCACAGAAGAGGGTTTTTCACCGGCCATGGTTCAGACATCTTTTCTCTTTATCCCGTTGCGGTGTAGGATATCAGAATCCATACAGACACACAGGGAAATGG
>JALYJY010000020.1:10370-20186 GCA_030775045.1 Pseudomonadota bacterium
GAATGCGTATTCTTTCAGGGTTCTGCCTTCTTCTGGTTCTGGTCACGGCGACGGCTTGCGGCAGTCTCCAGTCCGAGGCCAGTTACCCGGATCCCGAGCGGGACAATCTCTACAAGCACGGCAGTCTCCTGGGAGAGGAAGGCTTTGTCCTGTTCGGCGAGGGCCGGGACAGGGACAAGGAGGAAAATACCGGAATCGGCGTGAACGGCTTTCTGTGGCGCGCCTCGCTGGATACCGTATCCTTCATGCCCATCGCCTCGGCCGATCCCTTTGGCGGCGTGATTCTCACAGACTGGTACTCGGCCCCCGAAAATCCGGGCGAGCGCAGCAAGCTGAACATCCATATCCTGGACCGCCAGCTGCGGGCTGACGGCGTGCGCGTCTCCGTCTTCCGCCAGCAGCAGGATGAAAACGGCAACTGGGCCGATGTGCCTGTATCGCCGGAAACCGCCCGGACCCTGGAAGACACCATTCTGACCCGCGCCCGCCAGATGCGGGTGGCCATCGAGGAAGAAGGGCAGGAGTAGGAATACAGAAACCAGAAAAGCTTCTGGTTTCTGGCCTTCTGTCTTCAGGCTTCTGATTCCCGGTACCGGTACCCGACCCCATACAGGGTCTCGATCTGGGCAAAGTCATCGTCCA
Source organism: Pseudomonadota bacterium (assembly GCA_030775045.1). Lineage (NCBI taxonomy): Bacteria > Pseudomonadati > Pseudomonadota > Pseudomonadota bacterium. The sequence goes on from JALYJY010000020.1 coordinate 11,013, forward strand.
CAGCCCGGAATTTCTTGCGCAGCCGCTTGATGTGGCTGTCGATAGTGCGGTCATCCACATAGATGTGTTCGCCATATGCGGCATCCATCAGCTGGTCCCGGTTCTTGACGTGTCCCGGCCGCTGGGCCAGGGCCTTCACCAGCAGAAATTCCGTTACGGTCAGGTCGACCTGCTTTCCCTTCCAGGTGCAGGAATGGCGCGATCCGTCCAGCACCAGGTCACCGCGGGTCAGGATGCTGCCCGGCTCCCCCGCCGCCTTGCCCTGGGTCACCGCCTCCCGGCGCAGCAGGGCGCGGATCCGCTCCACCAGCAAGCGCTGGGAAAACGGCTTGGTGATATAGTCGTCGGCCCCCATGCGAAGGCCCATGACCTCGTCCAGCTCGTCATCCTTTGATGTCAGGAAGATCACCGGAAGACTGGATGTCTGGCGCAGACGGGAGAGGACCTCCATACCGTCCATGCGCGGCATCTTGATGTCCAGCACCGCCAGGTTCGGCGGACGGGCCGCGATGGCGCGCAGGGCTTCCTCGCCGTCACTGTAGGTCCGCACCTCGAACCCTTCTGCCTCCAGGGCCATGGCCACGGACGTCAGGATGTTGCGGTCGTCATCCACAAGGATAATATTCTGCGCCATAACCTGTTTTCCCTACTCAACAGCTTCTGCCGTGTATACGCCCCATACATCCTGGCGGCGGACCCAGCCCTCTTCCTCGTCCAGGGCAATACGGCACCAGGTGGAGTCTTTCGGGCATTCCTCCAGCGCGGCAATCACGCCGGGTTCCAGCTGGGCCAGAACAGCCGAATCGGCCACCGGCTTGCGGCGCAGGGGCCTGACGGCACCGGTCACCACGACAGCCCGCTGGCCGGACACAAGGCTCTGATGCACCCAGCCCTCGGCCCCTTCCCAGTCACGGATGCGGCGCCAGGTATCGAATTCTGCCGTGATTTCCACCGGCATGCCGCGGCGCACAAAGATCCACTCGATGGGATAGATGGTCCCCGGACCGGTCCGCAGGGACACTTCAGCGGCCTTGAGAGTGACAAACCGCGGCACCGGAAGGCCGCTGCCCCTCAGCTGGGGGGGCGTGGCGTTCCTGTCGGCGGCCATCGCACCACTGGCCAGAAACGCCAAGAATAGCAGCAGGACGCACACACTTTTCACAAGAGTTCGAAACATGGCCGGAAGCCGTCTTTCATTCAGACAGGACATTCCGGTGTTATACCTCCAACAGCCTGTGAATGAAACAGGGGAATGCCGGTGCCTGCCGGAACGAGGAAACCCCGCTTCAGAGTGTTGCCGCGGACGCGCAGATTCTCGCGTATTCCCGAAAGGCGGCATTCTCTTCACCCTTCAGAACACGCTCCCGTGGCATGGGATTTTCCCGCGTCGAGTCAGGAATGTAGGAAATTTTTCCGGAGGAATCCCGGACCACCAGCCCCTTGTGCTTTGGCCCCTCCACAGACTGGCCATAAATATTGAAAAGGGCTGCGCCGGCCGGATCCATGACCACAGGATAGTGCACAGCAGTCCAGCTGCCACCTGACCCGAAAACAGGGCCCAGTTTCTGCAGAAGGGCGGGACAGTCAGTCTTCTGATTTTCAGCAGAAGCAGTACCTGTGGTCAGGCGAATTATCCCTCCTATGCATGCCAAGGCCGTCAAGGTCACCAAACCGAGTGCAGTAGTTCTGCTGTGTGTCATCGCAATCTCCCTGTTGAAAAGCACCGGATATTCATATCGTGACATGCTGTTTTACTTTCAGCAACCAATGGTTTTTGACGATGCCGCGCAAAGCTGCACCCTCACAGTGACGGAAATTGCGCAATCCTTCTCTTTTTCTTTCCCACACCTTCCTGCTACACAGGCCCCATGTTCATCGAATCCGGCCACTATGCCCTGATCCTGGCGCTGATCGTTGCCTGTATGCAGGGAACGCTGCCTCTGGCCGGGGCCGTCCGGGGTTATGAAAGACTGATGGCCACGGCCCGGCCGGCAGCCCTGCTGCAGTTTTTCCTTGTGGCACTGGCGTTTGCAACCCTGACATACGCGTACATCACGTCGGATTTCAGCGTCCTGAACGTAGCGGCCAACAGCCATTCGGCCAAACCCCTGCTGTACAAAATCACTGGCGTGTGGGGCAACCACGAGGGATCCATGCTGCTGTGGGTCCTGATCCTGTCGGGGTGCGGAGCCGCACTGGCCCTGTTTCCGCGGACCATGCCCGCCCTTCTGCGCACCCGGGCCCTGGGAATCCATGGGCTTCTGGGCGCCATGACCCTTCTGTACATCCTGGTGGCCTCCAGTCCCTTTGTGCGCCTGCCCCTTTCCCCGGCTGACGGCCAGGACCTGAACCCCCTGCTGCAGGATCCCGGCCTGGCCTTTCATCCACCTTTTCTTTATCTGGGCTATGTGGGCTTTTCGGTGCCTTTCTCCCTGGCCATCGCGGCCCTTCTGGAAAACCGGGCCGACGCGCCATGGGTCCGGCTGGCCCGTCCATGGACACTGGTGGCCTGGATCAGCCTGACCCTGGGGATCGCGCTGGGATCCTGGTGGGCCTATTACGAGCTGGGCTGGGGCGGCTGGTGGTTCTGGGACCCGGTAGAGAATGCTTCCCTGCTTCCCTGGCTGTGCGGCACGGCCCTGGTCCATTCCCTGGTGGTGACAGAGCGGCGCAATGCGCTGAAAGCCTGGACCCTCCTGCTGGCCCTGATCACTTTTGGCCTGTCCCTGCTGGGCACATTCCTGGTGCGCTCGGGCATCATCACCTCGGTCCATGCCTTTGCCACCGATCCCGCCCGGGGCCTGTTCATTCTGGCCATCCTGGCCCTGACCATGGGCAGCGCCCTGACCCTGTACGCCCTGCGCGCGCCCCGTCTGGACCCGGGCCCGACCTTCCCCCCTGTCAGCCGCGAGGGGGCCATCCTTCTGAACAACCTGCTTCTGTCCACCGCAGCCGCCACTATCCTGCTGGGCACCCTGTATCCCCTGCTGTCAGAACTTCTGGGCCTCGGGTCCGTCACTGTCGGCCCGCCCTGGTTCACCATCACGGTCCTGCCCCTGCTGGTCCCCATGGCGCTTGCCGTGGGCGCCGGGCCCTTCCTGGCCTGGAAGCGGGGAGACCTGCGTCCTGTGCTGCAGTCCGCTGGAAAGGCCGCGCTGCTGACTCTGGCCATCACCCTGGGCACGGCCTACGCCCTGGGCCTGAAGCCTGTGCTGGCCATAGCCGCGCTGGCCCTGGGCGTCTGGATCCTGGCCTGCGTGGCCAGCGACGCAGCGGACCGGATTCATCTGTTCCGGGCCCCTGTGATGGAAACCCTGGCCCGGGTCCGTGGCCTGCCCCTGTCCTTTGCAGGCATGACGCTGGCCCACGCGGGTCTGGGCATCGCCATTATCGGCATGGCCGGATCCCTGTGGACCAGCGAGAGGATCGTGTCCCTGCGTCCCGGCCAGACTGTAGACGTGGCCGGATACACCCTGGTGTTTGAAGGTTACAGGACCATTCCCGGTCCCAACTGGCTGGCCGACCAGGGGACCTTCCGGGTCAAGGACATGGTGGCTACCCTGTATCCTGAAAAACGCTGGTACCCTGTCGCCAGCGCAACAACGACCGAGGCCGCCATCCACACGGGCCTGTCCGGGAATATCTATGTGGCCCTGGGCAATACCACACCGGAAGGAGCGTGGACCGTGCGCGTCTGGCACCATCCCCTGGTGGTCTGGATCTGGGCCGGCGCCGGAATCATGGCTGCTGGCGGCGCTGTGTCCCTGGCCGGACGGCGAACAGGAAAGGAAAACCCGGCATGAAGCGTCTGGCTGTCATAACTCCTCTTGTCGTGTTTGTGGCACTGGGTCTGGTTCTGGCTTTCAGCACAGGGCGGGATCCATCCATCGCCCCCTCGGCCCTGATCGGCAAGCCTTTACCGGAATTTGTTATCTGGAATAAAACAAAGTCGGGAATGCACAGTGATGAACTTCATCTGGGCCCGGGACAGAAGCCGGATGTCACCCTGGTCAATTTCTTCGCCACCTGGTGTGTGCCCTGTGTGGCCGAGCACCCCGTCCTGATGGCCCTGAAAGAAAAAGGCGTCACCATCTCCGGCATCCTGTACAGGGATGACCTGGAGAAAGCTGACGAATGGCTTGAACAGCGGGGCAATCCCTATCTGCGCACCGGCAGTGACGATCAGGGCATTGCCGCCACGGCCTTTGCCATTTCCGGCATTCCGGAAACCTTTGTCATTGATCCGGACGGCATCATCCGGTACCGCCACGCCGGCCCCCTGACACAGGACGTGGTGGACCGGGAGATCCTGCCCCTGGTGAAGGCCCTGCGCCGATGAAACCGGTTCTCTTCCTGCTCCTGCTCTTTTTTGCTGTCCCAGTCCTGGCCGTGGAACCGGACGAGATGCTGGCCGATCCCGTCCTGGAACAGCAGGCCCGGGACATCGGTCATGCCCTGCACTGTCCCGTGTGCCAGAGCGAGAGCGTGGAAAATTCTCCGGCGCCCATGGCCCGGGACCTGCGCCGCCTGGTCCGCGAACAGCTGCAGGCCGGCTGGACGCCGGACCAGATCCGGCAGGACATCGTGAAACGGTACGGAGACAGGATCCTGCTGAAACCGCCATTCAGGGCCTCAACGCTCCTGCTGTGGCTGGGCCCGGCCACGATCCTGCTGGTCGCCGCTATGGGAATCGCCCTGTGGTTCCGCAGACAGGGAAAAGAATCATGACCTTCTGGATCGCCGCCGCTGTTCTGACAGCCCTTGTTACCGCTGTCCTGCTCCATCCGCTCCTGCGGCCGGAAAAGGACCAAAGCAAGCCCCTGCGCCTTCTGGCCGGAAGCCTGGCTGTTCTTGTTCCCCTGTCTGCCCTGGGGCTTTATCTGGCCTTGGGAAGTTCCGGCCTGGCCGGAAGCAGGCCCCCTGCCCGCCCCTCTCCCCCCGCCGCTGTACGGCAGGAACTGGGCCGCCTGGTGCAGCACCTGCAGCAGGAACCCCGGGACCTGGAAGGCTGGATCCTGCTGGCCGAAACGTACCAGGCCATGGGGCGCCATCCGGAAGCCGCAGCGGTATGGCGACACGTGGAGAATATGGGCGGTCCGGTTCCCCCATCCGGCAGCATTGTACAGCCCGGACAAATCAGATAACCTTTGCCGCCTGTCTGGCCTGTCTTTCCAGGAGAAACCATGCGTCCTTTCCTTCACCCCGTTCTTGCGGCTCTCCTTGCCATGGCAGCGGCGTCTGCCCAGGCAAACCCCATGGGCGAGATTTCGGGAACCGTCAACGCCCCCCCGGGCGAAACCCTGGAAGGTGTCCAGGTCTCCCTGTGCGAACCCGTCGCCCAGGCCTGTATCCCTGTGATCAGCACCTGGATCGAGGGAACCCCCTCCACAGCGGCTTTCAGCTTTGCTGATATCTCTTCCGACGTGACCCTGCGGCTGGTGGGCCACCGGGACATCAACCTGGACCCCAATCCTGCGAACGGTGATTTCTACGCAGTTCTGGACAATATCAGCGCCCCTGCGCAGGGCCTTGTCCTGAACCTGCAGAGAATAGGGCCACCCGGGGCCGCTGATCCCCGGTTTGTCCTCAAAGGCGCCCTCTACGGCCCGCCCAGGGAGGATCTGGCAGGCACCACTGTCCGGGCCTGCAGGGGGCCTTCGGACTGTGTCCAGGTCACGGCCACGCCGGAACCCTGGGGCGGCGGCGGCAAATACAGCATTTCTGTCCCCGGACGCGGTCCCTGGGAACTGCAGGCCTGGAAAGACATCAATGGAGATGGCCAGATCAACGCCGGTGATCTGGAAGGACATCTGCAGAAGCTGGAACCACCCCAGTATTCCGCAGGCATCATGATCACCCCCGTGGGGGGCGCCGCCGGAACCCTGCAGCAGCAGGGGCAGGCAAACACTTCTGCCGCTCCCATGCCGGCATCGGCACCACCCGCTGCTTCCACAGCCTCTGTCCCTGCGCCGGCTGAACTGGCGGGGTCGTGGTCGTACGAGGGGCGCGGCAAGGAGCTGGTGATGGAGCAGCAGCTCTATTATTCCCAGACGGGAACAGCGCCGGGACAGCACCTGTTCTCCTTCGGCCAGCAGGGCATCTACGGCACCGATGTGGGCGCAAGGCAGGTGACCACACCAAAGGATGTGGCCCGCACCATGTATCTTGCCATCCTGCCCGACAGCAGCTTTACCTGGGTCACCCACAAGACAGTGTACCGGGACAAGGGATGCGAGGACCGCACCCGTTCGGACAAGCGGGGAACCTTGCTGCCCCGGAACGGAAAGCTGGTTTTTCAGATCGAAAGCGGCGAAGAAAGTTTTGAGGACTCCTGCAGCGCGGCCCGCAATGCAAAAAGCAGAATTGCCCCGCGGGACGAGGAATACACGGCCGTGCAGGAAGCCGGCGGCCTGCGCCTGACCGGGCCTGGCGGCGTGAACTGGCTGTTGCAGAGGAAGTAGGGTGTGAGTATATCCCCCGGAACCCGCACCGGTGTCTACCCGGGTACCTTTGACCCGGTCACAAAAGGCCACATGGATATCATCCAGCGGGCCCTGAAAACCGTGGACCGCCTGATCGTGGCCGTGGCCTCGAACGAGGGCAAGAGCCCCCTGTTTTCCGCCGCTGAAAGGGTCACCCTGATCCAGAACGAGGTCATCCGGGATATTTCACAGCCAGGCCGGATCGAGGTGGTGGCCTTTGACACCCTGCTGATGCATTTTGCCCGGTCCGTGAGCGCCAGCGCCGTCATCCGGGGCCTGCGGGCCGTGTCGGACTTCGAGTACGAATTCCAGATGGCGTCCATGAACCACAGGCTGGAGCCGGATATCGAGACCGTATTCCTGATGGCCTCTGACAGACACCAGTTCATCTCTTCCCGTTTCGTCAAGGAAATCCACCGCCTGGGCGGGGACGTAACCCACTTTGTCTCCCCCGCGGTGGCAGAGGCCCTGCAGAAAAAGCTGTCCGGAGGGTGAATTGCAATCTCTGGCTGTCCAACAGGACAGGATCCTGTTGCCCCCGAATACAGGTTAATCTATAAACACCCGTCCGCCGGAACTGTAATGGAGTCCCGACAATGCCCGGTACCAGGCTTCCCAAAGGCTATCGCCCCACGGAAAAGGAAAAATACATGGCCCCCCCCATGCTGGAATATTTCCGGCAAAAGCTTCTGGCCTGGAAACAGGAACTGCTGCGGGAATCCACAGAAACCCTGGCGGAGCTTCAGCACGATGGCGGCATGCAGGAGCCTGACATCACCGACCGCGCCTCGCTGGAGACCGACCGCTCGCTGGAATTCCGGACGCGGGACCGGGAGCGCAAGCTGATCATCAAGATTGACGAGGCGCTGGAGCGGATCCGCGACGGCACCTATGGCTTCTGCGAGGAAACGGGCGAGCCCATCGGCATCCGCCGTCTGGAAGCCCGGCCCATCGCCACCCTGGGGCTCGAGGCCCAGGAGAGGCATGAGCGCATGGAACGCACCCACCGGGACGATACCTGATACTGAAACCCGCCCCCTTACCTCTCCCTCTGAGGGAGAGGTCGCGATCGCGTCGTAGCGAAGCAAAGACGGGGAGCGGGTGAGGGGTCGCAAGGAAGACTCCTTCTCAATACCCCTCGCCCGACCCGCCTCGCTCTGCCCGGTGTGTCGACCCCTCCCTCAGGGGAACCTTGCATAACAACCCTTCGCCCATGGTTCGACAGGCTCACCATGAGGCTCAGGGGATGCAGAAAACCCTCATCCTGAGACCTTACCCTGAGCCTGTCGAAGGGTGTCGAAGGATCGGGGATTTTCTGGTTATGCAAGAGATCTGTTCTACAGCGGAATGTCGCCGCTGTTGCCTTCAGAGGATTCTGGCGGGGTATCTTCTTCAGATTCAGGAGACGGATCAGCCTCCTCCCCCGTCCCTGGCTTTTCAGCCAGTTTCTGCAGGGCCTTCACGTCACCGGCCAGTTTTTCCCGGACCTCTTCGGGGAAAGCCTCTTCCAGGGCCTGGGTTCCTTTTTCCAGCAGCGGGCGGCTCTGGAATTCCTGGAACCATTCAGGCTGGCTCTCTTCCGGCACCGCATGGTTCACGCCCATGAACACCAGCGTGAGCAAAAGCCCGGCGCGGGCCAGGCCGAACACGAACCCCAGCCCCCTGTCCAGACCGTTGAGCTGGGCCGCCTCGGCTTTGGCACGGAACATGGAAAAGAGCATGCGGCTGACCAGGTACAGGACCAGGAACGATCCACCCCCGGCCACCAGGTTTGTGACCACAGGCATGTCGATATACCCGGCCACAAGATCCCGCGCATGGGGAAAAAGAATGACGGTGGCCACCACAGCCACCAGCAGGGCCAGGATGGCCGCCACCTCACGCACGATTCCACGGACAAAGCCCAGCATGGCCGACCACACCAGGATGGCCAGGATGACCATGTCCAGGGTCTGGAAGGGAAAGTCGCCGTCCATGGGCTATCTCACCGCTTCCGCAGCAGGCGCGCCCGGTACAGCAGGAGCCGGGTCTGTCAGGTCCGGCAGCTGTTCTGTCGTCCGGCCATTCTCTCCTCCCGCAGGTTCAGGGGGTTTGCTGTCTGTCCCTGCAGGCTCCCTGTCGTCTGCCGCTTCCATTTCCAGGCCTTTGGGGGCCAGCTCGCGCAGGAAGTCCGCGCCGGAGGCCAGCAGGGTCCTGGTACGGGCTTCCTTCATCCAGACCGGCTGTTCGTCTGTTTTCCAGATCCACGTGGCCAGAAGCCACATCAGACTGACCAGCAGGGCGCCGCGGGCAATGCCGAAAGCAGCCCCCAGGGACCGGTCCACGGCGTTCAGGGCCGAACTGCGGATACTGCGCGATATAAAGTGGGTGATGATGGCGCATATGGCCAGGATGACCGCAAAAGCAATCACCAGGGCCAGGATAGTCACGACCATGTCCCAGGCCATGTACTCTTCCACAAACTCCCGCGCGCCTGGAATGGATTCCAGAAAGGACCCCGTGGTGGACTCGATCAGGGGGCCAATCTCGCGGGCCCCGAAATACGCGGCGACCCACCCGGACACAGACAGGATTTCGTGCACAAATCCCCGGGAAAACGCCAGAACGGCGGACACAAGAACGATGGCGATGATGACCAGATCAAACACATTTACGGGCAGGGATTCCATCAGGGCTTACCTGTCTGTTGGAC
>JALYJY010000021.1 GCA_030775045.1 Pseudomonadota bacterium
ACGATCCGCAGGGTATTCAGGAACATCTCCTCCGTCTCCGTGGGAAAGCCGGCGATCAGGTCCGCGCCGAAGACGACGCCGGGCCGCAGCTGGCGGGCCCGGGCGCAGATGTCGATGGCGTTCCGGCGCAGGTGGCGGCGCTTCATGCGCTTGAGGATCATGTCGTCCCCGGCCTGGAGGCTGAGATGCAGGTGGGGCATCAGGCGCGGTTCCTCCGCGATCAGGCGCCACAGGTCCGCGTCAATCTCCACCGGATCGATGGAGGACAGGCGCAGGCGGGGCAGGTCCGGGACCTGGGCCAGCAGACGGCGGATCATCTGGCCCAGCGACGGCTGGCCCGGCAGATCCCCACCGTAGGATGAAATATCCACGCCGGTCAGGACAACCTCGTTATATCCGCTTTCCACCAGAAGGCGCACCTGGCGCACCACCTCACCCATGGGCACGCTGCGGGAATTGCCGCGGCCGTACGGAATGATGCAGAAGGTGCACCGGTGGTCACAGCCGTTCTGGACCTGCACAAAGGCCCGGGCCTTGCCCTCAAACCCGCTGACCAGATGGGCGGCCGTTTCGCGCACCGCCATAATGTCGTTGACTTGGACCTTTTCCCCGCCGGGCTGCAGGGACCAGCTGGCGGCTTTCAGCTTGTCGTCGTTGCCAAGGACACGGGTGACGCCGGGCAGGGCCGCAAAGTCCTGCGGCCGGATCTGGGCTGCGCAGCCCGCCACTATGATAGGTGTATCCGGGCTTTCCCGGTGCATGCGGCGGATGGCCTGCCGGGCCTGGCGCTCAGCCTCGGCCGTGACAGCACAGGTATTGACGATGATCACATTGTCCAGCCCGGCGCTGTGGGCATGGCTGCGCATCACCTCGGACTCATGCACATTCAGCCGGCAGCCGAAGGTGACAACCCGCGGTCCGGGTCTGTCTTCTGCCTGGTCCGTCACAGGTGATTCCGCGGTAGTGGAAATGTCCATAATCCCTCTCCCTGCCCTCTTATAGAAAACAACCCGGGCAGGGAACAAGGCCAGGATATATTGCCGGTCAGACGGGAGACAAATGGCGGGGAGCGGGCCTTCCGGATCCCGGTCCCCGGAATCCGCAGGTTCTGGCCACGTCTGCCTCGAACCGGTCCAGCTGTGCCGGCAGGTCCACACCCGGTGGACACAGCTTGCGGATCATGTCGTCCACTGTATCGCGCGGTCCTGCAATTTTGTGGGCCAGTGCCGGATCCCCCTTCAGGACCTGGGGCAAAAGCTCCCGCAGCCGTACGGCATTGACCAGAAGCTCGGCAGCCAGGGACCAGCGCGGCTGATCCTTCGACGCAGGCTGTTTCCCGATCATCTCGTCCATCCTGCCCAGCACATCCACAAGGCCCGGCACCGGCTGCCCGGGACCCGTTATCCGGGTTACCACAGCCTGCCATTCCGGTTTTTCCGACCAGCGGGTCATGCTGTCAGCGTGGTGGATGACTTCCTCTTTCAGGACCGTTGCAAGAATCCCCCCACGCTCCAGGATTTCCGGAACAACCGCAATGATCCTCTGGAAATAAAAACTGGCCCCCAGGGCTCCCGTGGCCGGACGGCTTGCAACAATGCGGGTCCAGGTATGATCCAGGGCCTTCCGGTAAAGGCCCGGCAGCGTTCCCAGGGCATCAACAATAGCGGCCTCCTGGTCCCTGACATAGGGAGAAACAGCAACGTCGGAATGAACCCCCTGTATCACAGACTTTCCGAAATTTTGCCGGACCCTGTCGAAAGTCTCTTCCGCCTTTGTCCGGAACAGGTCCACAACATCCGTCCCCTGGTCCGCATCCGGCAGGGGTTCGCCGAAAGTCTCCCTGTACTCAACGCTTTTTTCCTTCCGGATTTCTTCCGGGCCAGCGCCCGTTCCCTTCCAGCGATCCCGCATATGCCGGGCCAGGTCCGTCACCCCGTCAATCCAGGCATGCCGGGAATGGTCAATAACCCTGTCCACATCTCCCTGGTCTGCCCGGGACATATCAATGAACATGACCGGGTGACAGTTCCGGATATTCCAGGGGATATACTCTGTCCCGTGCATGGAAATATCTGCATTCGGTCCCACAACCAGGGCCCCGGAGCCATAGATGATGATGTTGCCTTCTGTCCTCATGAACCAGAGGATAGGCCATACCGGTTAACAAAATGTATAATTGGGCAGGATTTTCAGGGTTCCGGAACCTGTCCACCAGCCCGCTACTGGAACGCCACTTCGGAAAAGCTGCGCAGCTTGCGGCTGTGCAGGCGCTCCAGCCCGTTTTCACGAAGCAGTTCCATGGCCTTCATGCCCACGCGCAGGTGCTGGTCTACCTGGTCGCGGTAAAAGCGGTTGGCCATGCCGGCCAGCTTGATATCACCGTGCAGGGGCCTGTCGGAGACGCACAGCAGGGTGCCATAGGGCACGCGGAACCGGAAGCCGTTGGCGGCGATGGTGGCTGACTCCATGTCCAGGGCCACAGCGCGGCTCTGGCTGAAGCGCTGGATCAACTCCTGCTGCTGGCGCAATTCCCAGTTGCGGTCGTCGATGGTGGCCACGGTGCCCGTACGCATGACGCGCTTGAGTTCATACCCGCCAAGGCCTGTGGTACGGCTGACGGCTTCCTGGAGGGCCACCTGGATTTCGGCCAGCGCCGGAACAGGCACCCACAGGGGCAGATCGTTGTCCAGCACGTGGTCATCGCGCACATAGCCGTGGGCCAGGACATAGTCGCCCAGGCGCTGGCTGTTGCGCAGACCGGCGCAGTGGCCCAGCATGATCCACGCATGGGGGCGCAGGACCGCCACGTGGTCCGTGATAGTCTTTGCGTTGCTGGGCCCGATGCCGATGTTGACCATGGTGATGCCGCACAGGTCGTCCCGCTTCAGGTGATAGGCAGGCATCTGCGGCAGGCGGCCCAGAAAGGGTTCCGGCGCGGCAGGAGCCGAGGGATTCAGGTTCCTGTTCTCCATGACCACGTTGCCCGGCTGGACGAAGGCCGTGTACTGGCTGCGGTGTTCCCGTTCCTTCGGGTCGTCCGTGGGCTCCATCATCGCCGTGGCAATGCGGATGAACTGGTCGATATAGAACTGGTAGTTGGTGAACAGGACATAGTTCTGGAAATGCTCGGGCGTTGTGGCCGTATAGTGGCGCAGGCGGTGCAGGGAATAATCCACCCGCGGCGCCGTGAACAGGGACAGGGGCCCCGGCTCACCCCCTGCAGGCACATGGGTGCCGTTGGCGATGCTGTCGTCCATGCGGGCCAGATCGGGCAGGTCGAAAACCTCACGCAACCGGGACAGACGCTCGGGCGGCAGATCACCCTCGATGTGAATGCCGTCAGGAAAGGCAAAGTGCACGGGAATGGGCGTGGTGCTGACCCCCACGGACACAGACACACTGTGATTGCGCATCAGCAGGTGCAGCTGTTCCCGGTAATAGCGGTCATACAGATCGGGACGGGTCAGGGTCGTGCGGTATGTGCCGGGGCTGGAGACAAAGCCGAAGGACAGGCGCGTGTCCACCCGCGCGGCGTTTTCCGTCCGGATCTGGACGTAGGGATAGCATGCGCGGACGGGCCCAGGCGGAAGCTCCCCCGCGGCAAAGGCCCTGAAACAGTCGCGCAGGTACTGTGTGCTGTCCGCATAGATGGCCGTCACGCGTTCCATGGCCGCGTCGGCATCGTCAAACTGCAGGACATCAAAATGGGGCGGAGAGAATTTCATACCGGATTCTCCCCCATCCGTCCCCTCTTTGCAAGGGGCGGTTTCGGGAAACCCGGACCCTAGGCGGACGGACCTCCCCGCTTTCGCTGGCGGCTGGTGGCCAGGACCAGAAGGCGGGGATCAGCATCTTTCGTCCTGTCCAGGATCAGGGGCTGTGAATACGCCAGCACCAGCGCCCTTTTCAGATCCATATCCTCCGGCCCCTGGAGCATCTGGACAGTCTGCGTCACATAGTCTTCCGGCACACGGGGCAGAAAGCCACCAACGATCATCCGCACCATGTTGTCTTTCAGAACCGGAGCCAGGTGTCCGTCTTCAGGAAACACAGGAGAGCCAGATCGAATTTCATTGCGAAGCCGGGCGGATTCATGGAGGATTCCCCCAAGCTGGTCTCCCGTTGCGGACTGAAGGATTTTTGTCAGGACAGCTTCTCCCTGCGAGGGATCCTGCAGCACCAGGGACAACCATGACTGCAAAATACCCTTGCCGGAAATCCTGTGAAAAACAGTCTTTCTGCCGAACAGCAGATCCAGAAGCTGCCGCCTGCGGTCTGCCGCAGCAGACAGACACAGTGCCCGCAGATTTTCAGGACTGGCGGTCTCAAGCCGGCGGCATATTTTTTCCAGGACCGGTGCCGGACAGACGTTATGAACCTGATCCATGATGAACACCGGAACAGGATCCGGCAGGGCCAGAAGCCTGTCCAGCAGTATTCCTGTCACAGCTTCCGGATGCTCTCCGCAATACATCTGCCGCAGCGTTTTCCCCACCAGGGGGCCGGAAGCTGACCGTTCCAGACCACGGACAACAATGTCGTGGACAGGACCTGTCTTTTCCAGCGCCCAGGCCATGTCCTCAGCTCCGAGGGGGTGTTCTGCCGTACCATCGCCATTCATGTCAACGGCCCACAGACAGGACGAAATCATGCCAGCCAGTCCCTTTTCGGCAACGTAACGGAAAATCCAGGAAACCTGATACCTTTCTGTCAGGGGACCCCGGCGAAACGAACGGAAGAGCATATCAAAGCCTTCATCGCACCCGTCATTGGCGAGAGTGAGAAGGACATCACGAAACAGGTCATGGATGTCCTGTTTTGTCCCGGGGCCCGCATCCCTCAGGGGATGCCGGATTGATCCGGTGTTGAGAATTGTCTCGCAGATCCACTGCACAATCCCGGGTTTTTTCTCCTTTATGGAAACAGCAATGATCCCGGCCAGAAGATCCGCAGGGGGTCTTTCCCCATACCGATCCACCAGCCGTGCATACAGGTCATGCAGATTTCTGATCCTGACATAGTCTTCAGGGTTTTCAGGGGCTTCGGGACCGGTTTCAGCCATGGCCGGCTGCAGGTCAGTGTTCATGGGTGTTTTTCCTGTGACAGGGCTGGTGATTCAGACAGAAGGCCCCCTGCAGGCCAGGGCTGTTTCAGGGGACGGCACAACATAGGGCCTCAGTCTCTCCACTGCGATATCCAGACGGTCCGCTTCCCTGGAAACAGCAACAACCTGTCTGCGGCGCCAGGCCTGCAGAAAAGCTGCAAATGCCCTGACACGGCTGTCAGCCTGCTTTCCAAAGGATGTTCTGCCATCGGCATATGGATTCCTGAAAGCTGCTGCTTTCCACAGATCCTGGATACTAACTGATACATTTTCCATAAATTTCCGGAGTCCGGTTTTATCTGATTCTTTTTCCCACATCCTGATTTCCTTCACGGCAAGTTCCAGGGCCCTGAACTGCAGGACAACACTGAAATACCCGGGAGGATTTTCTATCCGGGACCGACGTTCCTGTGGATCCTGTATTTCGCTGACAATCCGGGACCACAGCCCTGCCATACGAATTTCTTCATCATGCGAAAAGCAGGCAGGATTTCCGATCCTTATCAGGTCATGCCATTTGTCCAGCCTTTCCGCGGGAGGAAACCGGAAGATCAGGTCTTCAACCTGTCCAAAGCATGTCTGGCGCTTTCCTGTTTCTTCCGGTCTGTATTTCAGGCCATCCGCACACAGGTAAAACCCTGCTTCCAGTGTTGTCCTGTCAGATGTCTGTGTCATTTTTTTCTCTCCGGATCACAGGTATAAAAAAGCGTCCGCCCGGATTGTACCCGGGCGGACTGAAACTATTCTGAAAATTCTCCTGCCAGGGGGCCGGGGGCGTTGTCAGTTTTCGTCACACCCGCACAAGGCGGGGGTCTGGTATGCCGCGCAGCCGCGCGGCATACTGTCATCCTCCGGTCAGGCCGGAGGATGACAGTACAGGGATATGGAAAGATCCTCATGGGAGTGAAACAGGAAATCCGGCACCATTCCCTTCAAAAAAACACCCGCCCGGAAGGTGTCCGGACGGGTGCTTGCAGTTCAGGACAATTCCCGCAGGGGAATTATTCCTTTTTGGCCTTTTTCAGGGCGGCCCCCAGGATATCGCCCAGGGAGGCGCCGCTGTCGGCCGAGCCATATTCGGCCATGGCCTGTTTCTCTTCCTCGATTTCCCGGGCCTTGACGGACAGGGAGACCTTGCGGCTGGCCCGGTCGACCTGGGTCAGCCTGGCGTCGACCTTGTCACCGACGGCAAAGCGCTCGGGCCGCTGTTCCGCGCGATCACGGGACAGGTCAGAGCGCTTGATGAAGCCGTTATATTCGCCATCCGAGAGGGAAACCTCCAGACCCCCATCCGTCACGGCGGTAATCGTACAGGTCACAACCTCGCCTTTTTTCAGGCCACCGGAGGAGGAACCAGAAGCCGCGGCGGCCGCGACAGACTCGGCCGGCTCCTCGGTCAGCTGCTTGATCCCCAGGGCCACGCGTTCCTTTTCCGGATCCACATCCAGAACCTTGACCTTTACGGTCTGGCCCTTGCTGTAGTCCTTGATGGCCTCTTCGCCCGGGCGGCTCCAGTCCAGGTCGGACATGTGGACCATGCCGTCAATCTCGCCGGGCAGACCCACAAACAGGCCGAATTCGGCGATGTTGCGGATCTCGCCTTCCAGAAGGGTGCCGGCGGGATATTTCGTGGCAAAGTCAGCCCAGGGATTTTCGGCCAGCTGCTTGATGCCAAGGCTGATGCGGCGCTTCTGCAGGTCCACATCCAGCACGACCACTTCCACTTCCTGGGAGGTGGAGACGATCTTGCCCGGATGCACGTTCTTGCGCGTCCAGGACATTTCGGACACATGGACCAGACCCTCGATGCCGGGCTCCAGCTCGACAAACGCACCGTAGTCGGTAATGTTCGTGACGCGCCCCTTGAGGCGGGTGCCCTGCGGATAGCGGGCATCAACACCCTGCCACGGATCGGACTCCAGCTGTTTCATGCCAAGGCTGATACGCTGGGTTTCCGGGTTGAAGCGGATGACCTGCACGGTGACAGGCTGGCCGATGGACAGCGCCTCGGACGGATGGGCAATGCGGCGCCAGGCGATGTCGGTGACGTGCAGAAGCCCGTCCACGCCACCCAGATCCACGAACGCACCATAATCGGTAATGTTCTTGACCACGCCCTGCAGGACCTGGCCCTCGCGCAGGCTGGCCACCAGTTCGGACCGGGCCTCGGCGCGGCTTTCTTCCAGAACAGCGCGGCGGGAAACGACGATATTGCCCCGCTGCCTGTCCATTTTCAGGATCTGGAAGGGCTGTTCGGTGCCCATGAGGGGCGTGATGTCCTTGACGGGGCGGATGTCCACCTGGCTGCCGGGCAGGAAGGCCACGGCGCCACTGATATCCACGGTAAAGCCACCCTTGACCTTGCCAAAGATGATGCCGGTGACGCGCTTCTGTTCCTGGAAGGATTTTTCCAGAACGGTCCAGGCTTCTTCCCGCTTGGCCTTTTCGCGGGACAGCATGACCTCGCCGTTGCGGTCTTCCATGCGTTCCAGGAACACCTCGACGGTGTCGCCCGCTTTCAGTTCGGGAGCCTGGCCATTGACGACGAATTCCTTCAGGGCCACACGGCCTTCGGATTTCAGGCCCACATCAAGAACGATCGAGTCCTTCTCGACGGCGATAACACGGCCCTTGATGACAGAGCCTTCGAGGTTGTTGGCCGAGCCAAACGATTCCTCCAGAAGGGCGGCGAAGCTTTCCTTTTCAGGAGCGGCCTTTGCAGATGCGGTTTTTGCGGATGTTTTTGCCATGGAGTCTCCTTGTGTGAATGGACGAAAGATGCCGCTGGCGTGTTCCGGCAGTCTTCCGTGCGCAGGGCACCATGCCCTGCGACGGGGGTGGAAAGGTGTCCTCAGACAGCCTTTCCGGGGCGAAAGCGCGGGCCCAGCCGGGATACGACATAAGCCAGTGCTTCCTCAAACGTCTGGTCAGGATCCATGCGGGACGTATCCAGGACATACGCATCGGGCGCTGCCCGCAAGGGGGCCACCGCCCGCTGGCTGTCACGAAGATCCCTGTTCCTCATGTCCTCCAGAACCAGGTCGTATATAGCGGGTATGCCCCGCTGCCGCAACTCTTTCAGCCGGCGCTCCGCCCGGATCTCCACATCGGCCGTCACATACAGCTTGGCCTCGGCGTCCGGACAGATGACCGTGCCGATGTCCCGCCCGTCCAGAACCGCGCCCGGCGCGCCGCCCGGGGGAAAGCGGGCAAACTGCCGCTGGAAATCCAGCAGCACCGTCCGCACCTGGGGAATGGCCCCCACCTTCGACGCTGCCTGGCCCGCCGCATCGCCTTTCAGGTCAGGATTCTCCAGAACCTCGGTCCGCTCGGGGTGCAGGTCCAGCGCGGCGGCGATGGCCTGGTCCGGATTGTCCGGATTGCCCCCGGCTTTCAGGACGGAGAGCCCCACAGCCCGGTACAGCAGGCCCGTGTCCAGAAAGGCGAACTGCAGAGCTTTTGCAATACGGAACCCCAGGGTGCCCTTGCCACTGGCCGACGGACCGTCGATGGCCACCACAGGGGTGCGCGGGCGGTCCACAAGGACAGCGCAGGCTTCTGCCTCCACCCCCGAATCCGGCGTTACACAGTCCATGGATCCCTCATACAGAGAACGGGGCTTGCCCCTGCCGGAACCTGCCCATACAGTGGCGTTACTGTACACCTGTGCCCCGGGAGAATTCCAGCATGTCCTATGACGCCAGCAACATTTTCGCCCGGATCCTGCGCGGCGAAATCCCCTGCAGGGAAGTGTACCGGGACACATACGCCCTGGCCTTCCACGACATTGCACCCAAGGCCCCGGTCCATGTGCTGGTCATCCCCACAGGGCCGTACACGTCACACGATGATTTCGCCGCCCGGGCCAGCGAGTCCGAAATCGCCGGCTTTACCAAAGCCGTCGGCCATGTGGCCCGGCTGGTGGGCGTGAATAAAACAGGATACCGCCTGATCAGCAACCACGGCGCCCATTCACACCAGGAAGTGCCGCACTACCACGTGCACATCCTGGGCGGCCGGCCACTGGGGCCGATGCTGGTGGAGGAGTGAAAGAAGGGTTTACGGAGCAGGTTCCCGCCGTCTGCGGCGCCGGGCATTCAGGAACATGGCACCGCCGATCAGAGCGGCCACCGCCCCAGTGACTTCAAAGGCAGTTACCAAAGCGTGATCATTATGTAATGCGTGCATACGCCATATAATGGCGGTCACCTGCTCATCATTGGCATACCGGTCCCGCGCGCCCAGAACGTTTTCCCGTGCCCTGTATATGAACCTGGACCAGGAAACATTGTATACGAACCCGGACCAGGAAACATTAAAACCACGCATGTTTCTGTCCTTCACAAAAGACTCAATTTCCAGGGGCCCATTGGCTGGATCGGCAATAATACGCCTCAGATCCCGTTCTGTTTCTGGCATCATTACAATGAATGCGGCATCTTTCTGCGGAGTATCCTCAGGACTTAAGCCATTCGAGTAGTAACCTTGTGCAGAGGAAGAATTGTATGGATTTGCCGGACTGGTCGTCCAGGACATACCCTGCGCATGGACAGGGCCTGCAGTCAGCATTGCGCCGGCAGCGGCTGCAACAAGCTTTTCCTTAAGCGTCATCACTGTCTCCTGTCAAAACCCTGCGCATGATACAGCCCCCTATCACTTTCAACAACAGACTGGCCTAATCCCTATCCCACCACCTTCCCCAAGACGGCATTCAGGCGCTGGCGGCCGTCGCGGGTGGCGGTCAGGTGGGTGTCTGACAGGGTCAGGAAGCCGCCGTCTACCATGGCTTTCAGTCCGGCCTGGTCCAGAAAGCTGTCCCAGGGCTGTCCCCCTTCCCGCACCAGGCGGTCCAGAGGAACGCCCTCAGCCAGGCGCAGGCCCATCATCAGGGTTTCCGTGACCCGGTCCCGTGGACCAACGGTTTCCTGCGCTTCCAGCCCGTGGCCCTGGCGTTCGACCCTCTCCAGCCACACTTCCGGAGCCCGGTGTGCACGGGTCGAACATTTCACGCCATCCAGAACAAGGCGGCCGTGCGCCCCCGGCCCCACGCCCACGTAGTCCTGGTACCGCCAGTACACCAGATTGTGGCGGGATTCCTGACCCGGCCGGGCGTGGTTCGAGATTTCATAGGCGGGCAGTCCGGCCTGGTCCAGAACCTCCTGCGTGGCCTCGTACAGGGCGCCGGACAGGTCATCGTCAGGCATCTGCAGTTCGCCTCGTGCGTGCAGGGTATGGAACTTCGTCCCCTGCTCGATGGTCAGCTGGTACACGGACAGATGCCCTACGGCGTACTCCAGCGCCCGGCGCAGTTCCTCCGTCCAGGCGGCCACGGTCTGTCCGGGCCGGGCATAGATCAGGTCAAAGGAAAAGCGGTCAAAGTGCTGCGCCGCCAGGGCGATGGCTCCTTCCGCCTCAGCCGCGCTGTGCTGGCGCCCCAGGAATTTCAGGGCCGCGTCGTCCAGCGCCTGGATGCCCAGCGATACGCGGTTCACTCCGGCCTGCCGGCATGCGGCGAAGCGCCCGGCCTCGACCGAGGTGGGATTGGCCTCCAGCGTCACCTCCAGGTCCGGCATCACGTGCCAGTGTTTGCGCACCGTATCCACCACAGCGGCCACCGTTTCCGGCTCCATCAGCGATGGCGTACCGCCACCGAAAAAGATGGTGCCCACGGTCCGGTCCGCCGTCTGCGCCTGCCAGTATAGCAGCTCCCGCACCAGCGCATCGCGCCAGCGGCTGTGGTCCACCTTCTCCCGCACGTGACTGTTGAAATCACAGTACGGGCACTTGGCCTTGCAGAACGGCCAGTGGACGTAAATTCCCAGCGGCTCCTGTGTCATGAAAAGCACCGTTCCAGAAGCAGACGTAACGCTTTGGCCCGATGGCTGCCAGCGTTCTTTTCGTCCGGAGACAGCTCTGCGTTGGTGCGCGTCTCCCCCAGTCTCCGGAAAACCGGGTCATACCCGAATTCACCGGTACCCCGGGGCGGCCAGACAATCTCACCCTCATCACGGCCTTCCACCACTTCCGCATGTCCGTCCGGCCAGGCCAGCGCCAGGCAACACACAAACTGGGCCCGGCGATTGGCCGATGGCCCCAGCAGGGTATGGATCTTTTCCATGGCGGTCTGGTAGTTACGGCCTTCCCCGGTCTCCGCCCAGTCTGCCGAATGTACGCCCGGCTGACCACCCAGCGCCTCGACACACAGGCCGCTGTCGTCGGCCAGCGCCGGCTGCCCGCTGACCCGGGCCACAGCGCGGGCCTTGAGCAGCGCGTTGTCGCGTAAGGTTTCTCCCGTCTCGGCCGGCGCGGCCAGACCCAGATCTGCCGCGGTCACCAGCGCAATTCGCCGGGTCGGAAAAAGCTGACCGAACTCCTTCAGCTTGCCGGGATTGTGCGTCGCCAGAACCAGCGTTGTTCCGGAAAACCGGCGGGCCATTGCGATATCTTTCATGCCGGCAGGAATAGCGGAATTCTCCGGCTTTTTCAGCAGGAAACCCCTGCCCGCCAGACAAATTCCTTATTTGTTGCATAAGCCTTCGGTATGTTACGGCTTTGGTGGTTTGAAGAGCAGGGTTTCAGGATATGGGTCGGGAAGAGGACGCACAGCAGGAAACAGGGGCCAGGGTTCTGTCTGCCGAGGAAGAGCTTATATGCAGCATTGCCGAAAAAAATCTTGAATACACAGGCCCTGCAGATGCCCCGTTTTCAGAGGGAAACTTCTCTCTCCCTGAACGTTTTCTTCCGGAAGCAGCTGCGCAACCGGACATCCCGGTTTTTGAAGACAGCCCGGAAAATATGCTGGATATTCTGAACGCACTGCCCGTGGCAATGTTTGTTTCCGGCAAGGCAGCCTGGGAAAAAAGCACAGTTCCTCTTGAAAATGTAAAGAAAGGCCTTCTTTCAGCTCTGGAAAAATTCTCCGGAGATGATGTTTCAGATATCATTGCCGGTATAAACAAACATCTGTCAGGTCTTGCAGTCTTTACCCATGTTTCCGGCAAAGACATCCATGACCTTCTTCGTCTTGAAAAATATTTTTCCCTGGAAAGGCGTCTGGAGGATCTTCACGAACATTATATGCTGGCCACCGAGCTGGCCCGGCATATCGACGAACACAGCGGCAGCGGGTCGCGGGCAGCCTCGCGGGCTGTTTTTCATCTCACCAGGGCAGATGATATAAAATTCATCCGGGAGAACCTGTACAAACCAGAGGCCCTGTCCGATATTCTTCTGCGCCTCCAGTATCAGGGGCACCTGTCCAGAATACTGGAAGATTTTGGCTGGCTGGATAAAAACCAGACCGACTCCAGCCTCAAAATCGTAGATGTATGCATGCGTATCGAAGCGCAGCTGAAGGCAGCTTCGGAACTGGCTCATATTCTGGGAAGAACAGCTCCCACACTGGCTTTCATGGGGATTGACGCGCAACAGCATGATCTCCTGCGCGAAAGTCTGTGGATGAAGTCTCTGGAGGGCGCAGGACAGGCTGTCCATGGCGTCAGTTCCGAAGAAGAAGGACAAAGAATTGTATCTGCCCTGCTTGACGCAGTTCTGGCAGAGACAACCGGAGCATCCACGGAACCAGCAGGCATCCCGGAAGAACAGCCGCCTCTTTCCACAGCACCTGAAGAAGACCTGGATTTCAGTTTTCCGGCCCCCGCGATCTGACCGGACTATTTCTTCTCCAGAACCCGCGCCTCGTCCGGCAGCATGACGGGAATGCCGTCGCGAATGGGGAAGGCCAGCCCTGCGGCCGGGCTGACCAGTTCCTGTCGCTGTGCATCGTACTGCAGGGGCTGACGGGTCAGGGGGCACACCAGCATCTCCAGCAGGGCCGGGTCGACGCCAGCGGGCCCGGCATGGGCCGGGCGGGCGGGTTTTTCTGCATCTGTCATGGCGTTCTCCTATGAAAACAGGATGGATGACAGCCGACGACGGCCAGACACTGTAAGCTCATCCGCCGGACCAAAGGCATCGAACAGTTTCAGCAGCTGTTTGCGCGCCAGCTCATCATTCCACTTGCGGTCACGGCGGAACAGCTCCAGCAGCTCGTCCACCGCTTCTTCCCGCCGACCGGCCTGGTAATGGGCCATGGCCAGGTCAAACCGGGCCTGATGGTCTGCCGGATTGGCGGCCAGCCGCGCCGCCAGCTCCCCTTCCCTGCCCCGGGCGCCATTGTGTTCCGCCAGATCCAGCAGGGCCCTCACGGACGCAGCCTCGGGCTTTTTCTGCATGTCTTCCGGCGCCCGCTCCAGCATCTGGCGGGCCGCCTCTGCCTCTCCGGATGCAATCATGACCCGGACCAGACCAAAAAAAGCCCCGGCATCGGCGGGATCCGCGGACAGAAGATGGTTGTACAGGGCTGCGGCCTGGTGCGTATCGCCACCATCCAGCGCCTGCTTGGCCCGGGCCAGCAGGATTTCCCGCTCCTCGCCGCCCTGTCCGGCAGCGGAACCGCCCGCCATCTGGACCAGCCTGTCCACGAACTGGCGGATCTGCGATTCGGGCAGGGCGCCGGAGAATCCGTCCACCACCCGGCCCTGGAAAAAGGCATAGACGGTGGGCACGGACTGGATGCGCAGCTGCTGCGCCAGGTCAGGGTTGCGGTCGATGTCTATCTTGACCATGCGCACGGCGCCTTTGGTCCCCGCGACCACCTTTTCCAGAAGGGGACCCAGCGCCTTGCACGGTCCGCACCAGGTAGCCCAGAAGTCGGCAAGAACAGGGGTCGTGCGGGAGGTTTCCACCACCTCGGCCATAAAGGTGGCCGTGGTCACGTCCTTTACTTCTGTGCTGGAATGTCCGGAAGGACCGGACCCGGGAAACAGCATGGAATCATCTCCGCTTTCCATGAAAACACCAGTGCCAAGATATGGACCCGGCGGCAGACCAAGACAAGGGCTCCAGAAAACGACTTGCAATACGGCTTCAGATCCGTATTATCCCCGGACTGTTGTTCGGACCATGGTCCGTGGAGCGCGGGCGTAGCTCAGGGGTAGAGCACAACCTTGCCAAGGTTGGGGTCGAGGGTTCAAATCCCTTCGCCCGCTCCAGAAACCGCAGTTCCCCTTTTCCGGATATTTTCAGGCCCTGCAGGGACAATCCTGCTGCCGGGTCCATTAACCTTTTGTTCAGGGTTATCTGTGACATTGTATTCACAACCATACCCTGAGGCACGGACATGCCTGAAGCCATAAAGTTCAATCTTCTGCAGAGAATCCTGAATTTCAGGGGCACCCTGGTGGACGACTGGAAGGGTGAAAAAGACGGCGGCGGCGTTTTTCTCGCCGACAAGGACCTGGACCGGCTGGCTCCCCACGCGGCGCTTTTTGCGGGTTATGGCTATATGGATCTTTTCCGGAAACTCTGGGAAAGAGTGCCGGCCGATCAAACCCTGGACGTGCTGAAAGAGGCCATAAACAATGCCCTCACCCATGGCAGAATTCCCGTGTTCCGGGAACTGGCGTCAATGGCTTCCCACAGAACCCTGGAAAAGATCTTCCGGGCCGACAGGTTCAGGATATTCTGGACAGCCTATATAACGGAATCTCTCAGATCTGTCCGCACGGCCGATGCCCTCGTCAGCGAGGCGGCAAAGGCGAGCGGAACATCCCTTGTCCTTGACGCACTGCGGGCTCTGGACCCGCCGGCCTTCAAATGGCTTGATCTCTACGAGGAACACGAGGAACTCCTCAACAGCCAGGTCCGGAGGGATCTTCTGGCAAAAGATACCCCTACGGATCTTTTCCTGAAACACTGGGACAACGGCCGGAATTACGGAAAGCTGGACGCCCTGGAACAGCAGATGGTCCGGGAATTCAGACAGCGGGCCATCCGGAATATGCTGCGGGATCCGCCCGTGACACTACCATCCGGACATTCCCATGGACCGGAAGACGAACCGGATATTCTGCCCGCTCTGGAAAAAGCCCGGGAAACACGCCAGATTCTGAAGCCCGTGGACATGTCCGCAGAACCCGATCCCGCCGGCCCGGACCAGGACCAGGCTCTTATGGATCGTATTATGGATCGCCTGCGCAGGGAAAATCCGGACAATCCGGAACTGCACCGGAAAAAACAGCTGGAAAGAACAAGGCCTTCCAGAAGCTTCCCCCCCGGACAGGACTTCATAGAACTTCCCGGTCTTGAGGGGCGCAGGATTCGCCGGTCCTGGCTGAGAGACCGTCTTCACAGCCCAGGCATCTTTGCCCGGCACCCGGAGTTCTTCTGCAAGCTTATGGCCACGTTTTCCGGCCTGAAAGACAACCTTCAGAAGCAACCTTCACTGAACACCCTGCGGATATTCACGGCACCCGTCAGGAATCCGGATCTCCAGGCATATCTCACGGCCGGGCTTGTCCAGGATCAGACCGTCAATGAGGCCGCAATCGAAGCCATAAACCGCGATCGCTCCCTTCTGGAGCAGGAAAGGGATACAACGGGGGGTACCAACGCCCTGGACCGGGCCACCCTGAAAGTTCTTTTCGAAAAACTGGAGGCCAAAGGCGATCCGGACATCCTCCGGTGGAAAAAAGAAGCAGGATACTATCCACCGGACATGACCCTTGCGGGGCACTCGCCTTCCGGATTCAGGCGGGATATCTACCAGGAACTCTTTCCCGTGCTGGTTATGGCCGGGCGCATGGAAGATTCTTTCTATCCCGAGCTCAACTGCTATGTCCTGTCAGTTCTTTTCAAAAAAGGTCCCCAGGCGCGGGCCTATCTGGACCGATACCAGGAAAAATGGGCCGGACAAAGCCTGACGCCGGTCGAGGACGCCTGCCTGATGGATATTCCGCGGGAAGGAACATGGACCCCGGAATTCTGGGGACAGATGATCAGCCAGCACGGGCCGGCTGTCAGCAGGTATATCGGCATGGCTGTACAGATCGAGGCGCTTGTTTTTGTAAAACATCCTGACAGCGAAAAGCTCAGCCAGGAGCAGAGAGCCGCCGTCCTGAAAACCGCCCTGCCGTCACCTGAAAAAATAAAAGAACTGGCGGACCGGGTCGGTTATCTGAGACAGGATGAAAATCCCCGGTTTGCCAGGGCCTGTCTGAAAAATGCCGTTCCTTCCGAAATTTTCGAGGAAGGATTGCCGGTCCTGGAAAAACCCCGGATGCTCCACCATCTTCCCGATCCGGGAATCATTGATGGCGCGGAGATTGGCCATCCCGGCTTTTACATGCGCAAGCTGGCCCCCGATGATCCCACCGCGCTGATCATGGGTTATATTCTCCACAACTGCCAGCGTCTGGGAAAACAGGGTGAGGCCGCAGCCATCCACGCCGCCACATCGCCTTACGGTGGTTTCTATGTGTGGCACAAAAAACAGGATCCGGATGCAGCGCCCGATCCGGACAAGGACCGGGTCGTAGCCGCCAGCTGGGGCTGGATCGGGAAAGACAACGCACTGGTGTTCGATACCTTTGATCCTGTCAAACACCTGGAAGGCCATCCGGCTTACGCGAAAATGGGCCAGGATTTTCTGGAAGAATTTTCATACCGCGTGCAGCAGGGCAAGCCGGTCCTTGTGGACGGCAAACCCCTCTCCTCGGTTCGGCTGGGGCACGGCGACAACAAGGCAACACAGGCCATCGCAGAAAAATGCGGGGCGATCAACGACGTCGACCAGCTCTCCACGCCCCGCGACTATGACCCCAGAAACCTGCGCTATTCCAGACAGGAAGGGGAACAGCACATCATCGAGCCGGTGTGCCACAGCAACCCTGCAGCACGGCCGGCACTGGAACAACGGGCCAAAGCCCTGGCTGCACCCGGCACCTCGACGTAAAGGCTTATGCCAGAAATCCTTTTTCCAGATCCAGGGACTGGCGCACGGCTTTGCCCCCACCGGCCCGCTCCAGCACAAACTGCCAGCACAGGTTCGTGCCCGCATCATATGACGACGTGGAGGACAGGGTGACGGACAGGGTATCGCCCCTGCACCCTTCCAGCGACTCCAGCACCGGGAAATACAGCTGCTCCCAGTGGGTCTTCGGGGCAAAGGGGCTGGTGGAGAGATCCACACCAAGCACCAGTTCTGCATTCCACCACACCGCCGCGCCGTAAATCACCGTGTCCACCGCCAAAGTCCACTGCGCCTTGCCCTTGCGGTCCGGCGCGTTCCTGCAGCGGAAATCCAGACTGTCCCACACCTGCGCGCTGCGGCCCCGGTCCAGAAGATCGCTTGCTGTAAAGGTCCGCACATAGGCATTGTTCAGGCTCATGGTCTTCGCCAGCGTGAAATCCAGCCCGAAACCCACATCATCCCAGACCTGAAGGTCCCGGAAGAACCGGTCCGTGACCACCGGGACCACCACCTGCTCCACCTTTCCGGGAATGATCATTCCACCCGGTTTCAGAAAGCGTTTCGCATCCTCCACCGTCTCGATCATCTGCTCCTCAAAGGCATAGTTGCCCAGGGTCTCCGAGACAACCACATCCACCGGCGGCGGATTGTCAAAGGTAGTGGAGTGTCCGGCGCGAAACCGGCAGCGCTCAATCCTGTTCGCCTTTGCCAGATGACGGCACAGGTTCATGACGTCGCCACTCTCGTACAGATGCACTTCCCGTGCGCCCAGACGGCCGGCCATAAAACCCAGAATGCCGGTGCCACAACCCACATCGGCCACGATTGTCTGGCCGGGTCGGATCACCTTCTCCAGGGCGCGATGGAACGCCTCGTTCCGCACCCGGTCCGCCAGCATGGTCCGGTGATATTCAATGGGCATGTGTTATCTGTCCGCAGTATTTTTTCGGCAGGGAGGTGATCATACGCCTGTTTGAGGGAAGGGTACAAAAAGCTTTCTGGTCCTGTTCTTGTTGTCCCAGGGTATTTTTGCAAAAGGCAGCCACGTTTCCACAGGTCAGGAAGAAAGCTAAAGCGTGATTCCAAGTCTTTCAAGCTGAACGGCTTTTGTCAGGGATCGTCCCCCATTGCACAGGGCTTCACACGCAACTGAAGAAATCATTCCCTGTTTCTGCAAATTCCTGGCCATATCCTGCAAGGCTTCGGCACTCACAGAAACAGTTCCCTCAAGAACAGCATCCATCGGCTTTCTGCCGCCCTGCTCCAGAGCCTTTTTAAATTCATCCCCTGCAGATTTTGCAATCAGAAACAGGGAGAAGGACGAACCACTTATTTTGACCCTGTCCCCATCAAAGGAAAACTCCACAGGGGGAACCTGGATCCCGGCCATCGCCCCTTCAAGATTATTGTCCTGGAAAATGTCCTTTTTGACAAGGTTTTCCCTGACAGACGTCCACTGCTTTCCGGGAACTGTTATTACGCACCCCGTCCCGTCAATTCCCTGAAGATTCCTGTCAATCGTCACGTCCTGATGCTGCTCTGTCCTCACAAGCTCAACAAGCACGGCTTCCATCAATTCTTTTTTGCCGTAAAGGGTCGTTTCGCCCTTTGAGTTCTGTTTCACAATAACCTGATAGTCTGTTTCATGCCCTCCAGACCCGGTATTACCCACCAGCTGTCCGGACTCAAGGATCTGGACAACAAGCTTCCGTGTTTCTGGGACAGTGTCCGGTTTCATGGCAAACCCCTGAAAAAACTGATGAATGCAGCTGTAATACCATGAGAATTCCTAACACTTTGTAAACAGCAGGATCTGGTAATATTCCGGCTGTTTCTACGCCGCCATTTTTTCCAGCTTTTTGACCCGGCGGTTCATCAGCCACCAGGCTGTGCGGCTTGCGGCGCCGAAGGCCACGCTGTGCGGTTTCAGGCCACAGGCCTTGAAGATCATCGCCATGCCCCGGTCTACGTGGTGGGGACGATAGAAACTGTACGCCCGGCGCATATAGGCCCGGTTGAACGTCTGGCGGTCATAGGGCTCGCCGTTGCCGTTGGCGGCGTAATACGCATAGGACAGCTCATCATCCTCGGCCTCGTTGATGCGGGAGAGGGCGATGCGCACCCGCTGGAACCGGTTCAGTTTCTCGGCATCCAGATAGCGTTTCAGGTGATCGTAGAACAGCTTGTAGTGCCGCAGCTCATCCGCCGCGATGTTCTGGCAGATGGCTTTCAGGACAGGCTCGTCCGTGGCCTCGTGGATGGCGGTGTAGTACGAGCTGGTGCCCGTTTCCACCATGCACCGGGCGATCAGCTCGCCACTGCGCGATCCGCGCACGGACTTCGCCGCATCCAGCGGAATGCGGTACCCGGCCCGGAATTTCGCAAAGGACTCCTGGAAGCTGAACGACGGATCGGCCTTTTCAGCCCAGCGGCCCAGCGCCTCGCCATGCTGGACTTCCTCCACACCCCAGTGCTCGGCCGCTGCACAGAATTCCGGGTCGTCGTGGAACACGTTTTTCAGATAGGTGACGTAATCACCGGCGTTGTATTCCACCATGGCGGCGGCCTTGACCACCTGCAGCAGATCCGGTGTGATTTTTGACGCATCAAACCGGTCCCAGGGAAGCTCATCAATCGTCCAGTGGGCGCGGGCCATGACTTCCTCCCTGCAGGACTGTTCAGTGGATTGTGGCCCCGCGCAGTGCGGCGAGCGCGGCCTCGACAACAGCCTTGCGCGTATCACGGCGGGAACCGGGCGCCTCATTCTCCAGATCCGCCAGCTCCTTTTCAAGGGCGTTGCGGTCCAGGGCCGACAGGGGCCGGACGTCCACGGCCAGAACCGTACAGGCCGTGGCAGTCACCTCGGCAAAGCCGCCGGCCACAAACAGCTGTTCTGTCTTCTGGCT
>JALYJY010000022.1 GCA_030775045.1 Pseudomonadota bacterium
CGTGCTGGGTGATACTGTCCAGCAGGTCGGTGGCGGCCCCATCGTCGGCCACCAGACCCTCAATGCGCCGGCGCAGGCCCCGGGCGCGGCTGCTGCCGCTGTTCTCGTGCCCCCGGATCCAGCGGCGCAGATCGGCGGCCTCGGCTCCCGACAGGTGAAAGGAAAAAGCGCTGTCGGCGGCGTCGAACACGTGGTGACCCTCGTCAAAAACCAGACGCTGCGACAGGTCGGACATGTCGCCCACGGCCGCCTGGGCCATTACCAGAGCGTGGTTGGCGATGACAATGTCCGCTTCCTGTGCCTGACGTATCGTGTGCTCGACAAAGCAGCGGCTGTAGTGGGGGCAGGCGGAATGGACGCACTCGCCCCGCCGGTCGGAAAGGCCCAGCGTGGGGCCGCGGCCCACGAGGCCGGGGAGCCAGCCGGGCAGGTCGTCGCCCGCCAGGTCGCCGCTGCGCGTATGCATGGCCCAGCGCACCATCAGTCCCAGTGCGGGCGCCATGGTGGGGCGGGAGGGCAGAAAGCGCAGGGCCTCCTCCAGGTTCAGGAGACACAGGTAATTCTCGCGCCCCTTGCGCACCACCACGCGCCGGCGCTTTTCTGCCGGGTCCGGGTACAGGCGCTCCAGCTCTCCGTCGATCTGGTTCTGCAGGTTGCGGGTGTAGGTAGAGATCCATACCGGCGCGCTGTTGCGCTCGGCCCACACGGTGGCGGGGGCCAGATAGCCCAGTGTCTTCCCTACGCCCGTGCCGGCCTCGGCCAGAACGATGTGGGTCTGGTTCTCCTGGTGGACGGGGGCAAAGGCGGCGCTGACCGCGCTGGCATAGTCGGACTGCTGCGGCCGGTCTTCGGCGCCGTGCTTGCCCGAGCGGGTCAGGAACGCGAGGCGCTGGCGGGCCTCCATGGGGTCCACGGGCCAGTGGGTGCCGGGCGGTCGGGGGCCTGCATCCTCCCATTCGGGGAGATTTTTCCAGGCGTGCAGGGCGGCGTTTTTCTCGTCCCGCGACAGGCTATCCGGCGCGTGGCCCAGCGCGGCGCACACTGCTTTGGTCCAGCCCCAGTAGCTGATATTCTCCGTGCGCGCATCCATGGCTGCGGCCAGCGCGGCCAGGGATTTCGCCTGTGGCTCCGGGATCGCAGCCAGCGTCTGCAACAGGGACTGCAGCGCCTGATGAAGGGCCAGGGCCTCGTCCTCGGGTGTCATGGGTTTGGGCAGGTCCAGCGCACGGGCCAAGCCGGCCGGCGTGGGAACGCAGAACCGGGCGGGGTGGACAAAGGCAAACAGCTCCAGGATGTCCAGCGCGTCAAAAGACGCGGAGGACTGGATTTCCAGCCGCCGGGCGGTCAGGTACGTGTGGCAGACGATCGGTGTGGCGGTGTCCAGCCGCGCCCGGGTCTGTGCAGGCGACAGGCTCTCCACCTCGCCATCCGCCGACAGCCAGGCGCACTGCTGACGCCCCGCCACCAGGACGGGCACAGAAAGACGGGGAACAGGGCGGGCCATGGGCGGACTTTTTGCGAATGTGCGAACGGGAACAAAAAGAGCACAGCAGGCATGCCAAGGTCAATTTTTCTGTCTGGCCGGTTATTGCCATCCTGAGCGGAGCATCCTGAAAGGATGCTCCGCTCAGGACATGGGTGGTTTTCGCAGGGTGTTCTGCCCTACAAAATAAACTTCGACAGATCCGTGTTGCGGGCCAGCGGGTAGACCTGCTGCTGGACATAGGCGGCGTCGATGGTCACGGTCTGGCCCCCCTGTTCAGAGGCGGTAAAGCTGATGTTTTCCAGCAGGCGCTCCATCACCGTGTGCAGGCGGCGGGCGCCGATATTCTCTACGGTCGTGTTGAGTTCCGCCGCCAGGTGGGCCAGTGCGTCGATGCCGTCACCGGTGAATTCCAGCGTCAGGTTTTCCGTACCCATCAGGGCCCTGTACTGGCGGATCAGGCTGGCCTCCGGCTCCACCAGAATGCGGCGGAAGTCGTCCTGTGACAGGGGTTTCAGCTCGACCCGGATGGGCAGGCGGCCCTGAAGCTCGGGCAGCAGGTCCGACGGCCTGGACAGGTGGAATGCGCCCGAGGCAATGAACAGCACATGGTCAGTTTTCACTGTGCCGTATTTTGTGGCCACGGTGGTACCCTCGATCAGGGGCAGAAGGTCGCGCTGGACCCCCTCGCGGCTCACGTCCGCGCCGCGGATCTCGCTGCGGCCTGAAATCTTGTCAATCTCGTCCAGAAACACGATGCCGTTCTGCTCGACGCTGGTGATGGCTTCGGCCACCATGCGGTCCTGGTCCAGAAGGTTGTCCGACTCCTCATCCATCAGGCTGCGGCGGGCGTCCTTCACCGTCATGTGACGTTTGCGGGTGCGGCCGCCCATGGCCTTGCCCAGCATCTCGCCCAGGTTCATCATGCCCATCTGTGCGCCGGGCATGCCGGGAATGTCGAAGGTGGAGAGGCCGGAGCCGCCCTTGTCCTGCACCTCCAGGTCGATCTCCCGGTCCTCCAGCTCCCCGCCGCGCAGCATGGTGCGGAATTTCTGGCGGGTCTCGGGGGAGGCGCTCTCACCCACCAGCGCGTCCAGGATCCGCTCCTCGGTGCGCTCTTCTGCCTTGGTTTTCACCTCGTGGCGATGGCGCTCTTTCGTCATGGCGATGGCAATGTCCAGCAGGTCGCGGACGATCTGCTCCACGTCGCGGCCCACAAAGCCTACCTCGGTAAAGCGCGTGGCCTCCACCTTCAGGAACGGGGCCTGTGCCAGCCGGGCCAGGCGGCGGGCAATTTCGGTTTTTCCCACGCCGGTGGGGCCGATCATCAGGATGTTCTTGGGTATGACCTCTTCCCGCAGTCCGGGCGGCAGCTGCATGCGCCGCCAGCGGTTGCGCAGGGCAATGGCCACGGCCCGTTTGGCATCCGCCTGGCCGATGATGTGACGGTCCAGCTCCTGGACGATTTCCCGGGGCGTAAAGGCGTTCATGCTGCTGTTCCCGTTCCTGTCAGGGTATTCCTTGCCAGCCGGCCAGCACGGGCGCGGCGACGGAGAGGCCTGCCGAAACCAGGGTATAGACTCCGGACAGGGCAATGACAACGGCGGCAATGGTGTTGATCAGGGGAATTGAGGAGGGGTGGATGCGGTGCCGGCCCGCGCCCGTGGCCAGGCACAGGAAAACCCACCAGGCGGCCGAACCCAGGAAGATCCCGCCCATCAGCACTGCGGCCTCGGCCATCGTGGTGGCCTGCCCCAGGCCGGTCGTCAGGGCGAAGATGGCCAGCATGGTCACGGGGTTGGTGAGGGTGACCATCAGGCCGCTGGAGAAGGCCCGGAAGAGGCTTTTCGGTTTTCTGGTTTCATCGGGCGGCGCGGCGGGCGCAGATCTGTACGTAAACCACGCCATGGCCAGCAGGACGAGGCCGCCCAGAATGCCAAGGCTGGCCTGCTGCTGGCGGATAAACGCCATGACAACAGAAAAGCCAAAAGCGGCGACTCCGGCAAACAGCATGTCGGCCGTGGCGGCGCCTATTCCCGTTGCCAGTCCGGCGGCTGTGCCGCGCTGCAGGGTGCGGCGGATGCACAGGACGCCCACGGGCCCTACGGGTGCGGCGATGAGAACTCCCAGGACAAAGGCCCGCAGGAAGACGTTTTCCGTCAGGAAAACCCCTGACGCGTTCAGAAACATGCTGTCCACTGTTCTTATAACCCCTGTTCCAGGCCGGATCGACAGGGCGCAGTGTTTTCCATTCACAGGCCTCCTGTCAACAAAGCGGTATCCGGACAGAAAATTCTTCACGCAAGGATTGAATTCGACTACGAAGCAAGCCGGTCAGTATTGTTGTCAGGGGAATGTCATGGGTTTCCTGCCTTTTTTCACGCGCCAGCCGGTGGCCGGTCCGCGGATAAAGCTGAAACCGGATTCATGCGGGACATGGCAGACAGGCTGCAGAAGAACCGGTTTTCTCCTGTCGATTCAAATGTGGAGCATGTAAAAAGGTTTGCAGAGAAGGCCCTGAAGTCAGACATATTCCGGGGCTGGCTTCCTGATCTGGCCTTCACTGTTGCCGGATTCAATACGCACCGCCGGGCCATGAAAGAGGCTGTTCTGGACTGGCTGGCATCCCGGGCAAGGGAATTCCGGATCGCGAAAAATACTGAAGAAGGGAAGACCCTCACGGAAAAGGTCAGAAACCTTCTGGATCTGAAAACCACCACCAGATCGGTCTGGACACAGCTTCTGAAAGAATCTGTTGCGGGATTATCTGCAGGGTCTTTCAGTCTTACGCAGTCCCAACCTCAAAAATGCTGTGGTGTTTCTGGGACAGTTCCGGGAATTTCATGAAATTACAGCAAAATTCTCCCCGCAATCAGACAGTTTCCCGGCGGTTGCCGGCGGCTCTCCCCGTGCGGGATAATACCACAGGGAAAGGCATCTCCTTCCTTTCCCCTCTTTCCGAAAGCATTTAATTCGATTATGAAGGAATGACTCTCAACCACACACGGAGCCCTCCCCATGACTTCTGCGGCTGCCACAGAACTGACTGGCAATCCTCATCCTGACAAGGTTCAGACAATCATGGATGAATATACCCAGGCACTGAGAGACAAAACTTTCCGGATGCACAAGACAGACCCTGTGCAGATTTTCATGTATGTGGGTGCGTGCCTGTCCGCAGGCCTCGAAGAGAAAGAGGATATGTCTGCCGAAGAAGAGCCTGCCGGACCGTATCCGGACACCCTGCTTCTTTTGCCTGCCGCGCTGATCGGTTGCCCCGGACACAGGGAAGAGGTTCTGCAAGCTTTTTCATGCCATTTTTCTGATCTGGCCGGTCTTGCTGCTGGTGGACAGGAGGAAAAAGCGACGGCAAAAGCTGAGAAGCTGGTTTCCCTGGGAAACGGGCAAGCAACCTGGGGACCGCTGCTGGTTGAGGCCATGAACCGGCATCTGGGTCTTTTGCGCGGAACAATACCCGGTCTGAAGGCTGGAAAAGAAGACCGGGAAAGGTGGGTCGGAAACGCTGCAAGGCTTTTTGGCCAGTTCGGGATATTCAGGGAAGTGTTCCTGAAATGGAAGATTCCTGTAACAGAAGGGCCTGCCCTTGTTGAAAAGCACGCCCGTCCCTGACCATAATGCCGGACACGTCCCTGGACAAAACTTCTGACGGACTGTACGACCTGATGCTGGAGGCCCTGTTCCGGGGCGACCGGGAGCAGGTTCTGTTCCTCCAGGTCTGACGCTTTCCCTTCCTGTCCGAATCCTCTACAACGCCTGCCGGATCCCTTTTCCCGGAAGCCGCGTTCATGTCGATCTCCCTGTGGCACCTTCATCTGACCGTTCCGCCTGTGGCCGTCCAGCCCGTGTCTGACCTGCTGGAAGGCCACGTGGACACCCTGTCCGTCTTTGAAAAAACGGAAGGGCAGGAGTGGACCATCGACGCCATCAGCCAGGGACGGCCCGATACGGAAGTTCTCCAGGCCGGGCTGGCGCGTCTGGCGGAAACCCTGGGCATTTCCTGTCCGCGGATCCTGTGTGAGGAAATGCCCCAGCGGGACTGGCTGGCCGAGAATTTCGCCAGCTTCCGGCCCATCCGGGCGGGGCGGTATTTCGTCCACGGATCCCACTACACCGATGAAAAACCTGCCGGCGCCCTGTGCCTGCAGATTGATGCGGCCACGGCCTTTGGCTCGGGCGAGCACGGCACCACCTGGGGCTGCCTGATGGCCATGGACCGGCTGGCACAGGATCTTCCGCAAAAGCCCCGCATCCTGGACATGGGCTGCGGATCCGCCATTCTGGCCATCGCGGCGGCGAAGACCTGGAACTGTCCCGTCCTGGCCGTGGATATTGACCCCGAGGCTGTCCGGGTGTCCGCGCTGAATGCGAGAGACAACGGCGTGGCGGATCTGGTCCAGGCTGAATGCGGCGATGGCTATGCCGCACCCTCCGTCCATGGACCATACGATCTGGTCCTGGCCAACATCCTGGCAGGGCCCCTGTGCGCCATGGCGCCGGACCTGGCGGTCTGCCTTTCCCCCGGCGGCCATACCATCCTGTCGGGCCTGCTGACGGACCAGGAAGGCATGGTCGCGGATGCCCATGCAAAACAGGGGCTGAAGGTCACGGACCGGTTCCCCTCGGGCGAGTGGATGACCCTGGTTCTGAAGAAAGTCCCATGATGAACAACAGAGCGCATCAGGACAGTCCGGGAGAGGCAGCCGTTCTGTGGTACGCCTGCCTGATTGTACCACCCGGCAAGGCAGCAGGAGTTCCTGCTGCCTGCTGCAATGCGCTTGAGATGTGGCGATGGTACTATAATTAATCTGGAGGACAGTGTGCAGGTCTTTGATGCTGTGGTTACACCATGAGGGAGAAGGCGCAGATCCGGTTGTTCGATTTTGACGGAACTCTGACGGCGCCGGCGCTGGACCGGTACCTGATGGGCCAGCACGTTCCCAGGATCTATGGCTTTATCGCGCGCGAACTGGGCCTCACCCTGGCCCTGGCCCGGGAAAAATCGGACGGCTATTACCACCAGTATGGCTCGACCATCCACGGGCTGGTGGCCCACAGGGAGGTGGATCCGGTGGCTTATCTGGCGGAAACATTCCGGGACGTGGATCTTTCGGATGTGTCACGGGACCAGAGACTGGTGGACGCCTTTTCGGTTCTGCGCGCGGCCTTTCCGGGCTGCCGGAACTATGTCTTCACCAACGGCAGCGCGGTCTTTGTGCAGACCGTCATGGACCGGCTGGGCATCAGCGGATTTTTCGAGGACTGTCTCGATCCGCCGGCGGTGGCGTACAGGCCCAAGACGGATCCGGATACCTTTCGCCATGTGTGCAACAGGTTCGGCGTCTCCGACAGGGCCATGGCCTGGATGTATGAGGATTCCCTGGTCAACGCCCGCGCAGCGCACACTGCAGGATTGAACAGTGTCTATGTGTCCCGCAAGCCTCTTTCCGTGGAAGAGACTGGCGTAGGGCATGTGATTTCCGATCTTCCGGATTTCCTGATGAAACAGGCTTCAGAGGCAGAGGCCAGACAACCCGGGAAGTAAATTTCAGGAAATGTTATGATGCCCCGTCATCCTGATCTCCATCCTCTGTTCCGCCCAGAACGCGGATCAGGGCCAGCGCTTTCCTGCGCACCATCCTGTCCGGGATCAGGTGCCATGCGCGCACCAGCTCCAGAACATCCGGGTCGGACAGGGGATCATTGGACATGCCGCCTGTATTGTATCCGCCCTTTGATATTTCAGGAACAATAAAGCCATCAAAGAACCAGGTGACCGGAACGTCCAGGATGTGGGACAGGTTAAAAAGCCTGCTGGCGCTGATCCGGTTGGCTCCCCGCTCATATTTCTGAAGCTGCTGGAAAGTAATGCCCAGGGCTTCGCTCAGTTTATCCTGGCTGAGGCCAAGGAGTGTCCGGCGCAGCCGCAGGCGGTGACCGACATGGATGTCGATCGGGTTCGGGCCCTCTCCGCGCCGGGTGATGGGCAGGCCGTGCTCCAGGATGATCTTCTTGCGTTTCATGGCTTTTTCCTCTTCTGCCCTCCCGGGCGCTGTGTCTATAGACGAAAAAATTCAGATCGAAAAGAAACTGTTTTGTGAATATCGGCAAAAACAAGACCAGTACATACAAT
This sequence comes from Pseudomonadota bacterium, assembly GCA_030775045.1. Taxonomy (NCBI): domain Bacteria; kingdom Pseudomonadati; phylum Pseudomonadota; species Pseudomonadota bacterium. Next base: position 7,635 of record JALYJY010000022.1, read on the forward strand.
GCTTATACAAATAAACATTGTTACGGTGCGACTGCATTTCAAGAAACAACCGCACGTTTTTTGCAACTGCCATTCCGGCAGAATCAGGAGTGGCAATCCGGGTAATCCGGAGGGGCGGGGTCACTGTAACTGGCCCAATATCCACATATTGTCCTGTCCGGAACAAACTGTTAAACTTTTCGGGAAATTTCTGTTAATATATCCAAAAAACTGTATGCATCCGCTGCAGTCCGGGTCATGGGGGTCAGATCATGGGTGTTTCGCGCATTTCCCTTGTCATAGCCCTGTCAGGGGGCGTTCTCCTCGCCGGTCTGGTATCGCCGGCCCTGGCCCAGCAGAACAGGACGCAGCAGAACAAGGCCGAGGACTATACCGCTGACATAGAGCGTGACATCGTCAGGTACGGCTGGCGGGAGTCCGTGGGCCAGAAGATGGATATCGACGACGGCGCCGTGGCCGGCACGCCCAGCACCGAGGCGGGCTGCAACAAGGAAGATCTGGACGCCCAGATGACGTACGCAAAACAGGCCACCCTCAGCGCCCAGCTGAAATTCCTCAATATCGCCGCGGCCAATCCCCTGGAAAGCGCCTTTGCCGATTTCAAGGACAAGGTCACGGGCCAGGTCTATGAGTGCAACAACTTCACAGCGGCGTTTGAGGGGATCGGCAATATTTTCTTCGACCCCAGCGCCTATGTATCCCAGATTATCAACGGCCTGTGCCGCATGACCAAGGACCAGCTGCAGAACCTGATCAACAAGCAGTGGAACCAGCGCATGGCCGAAGCATTCGCCAAGAATCCCAACGGCTGGTCCTGGAACCCGGCCAACGTGTTCTTCGCGGGCATGCCCAACGCGCCGCAGCTGCAGCCCCTGTTTGCCGCGTACCCGACCATGTATACTTTCAGCGCTGCCAGCGTGCCCAATCCGCAGACGGGCAAGTTTTTCAATCCTGTGATTACTTTCAACGGGAAGCAGGTCTATCCGAAGCCGCAGAAAAACCCCTCGCGGGGCGGAAGCCCCCTGCCGGGGGGGAATCCCCCGCCGGGCGGCCGGTGACGTGAGAGGGACAGGGAGAGCAGCATGAAAAAAACATCCGGAAAGACCGTGTCCCTGGTGGCGGCCCTGGTGCTGTCCTGCGGGGTTTCCGTTGCCGGACCGTTACCGGCCCTGGCCCAGTGCCAGGATTTTGCTTCATGCAAGGCAGCTGTCGGGGTGGAGCAGGGCAGAATAGCCGCGGCCAAGATCAATCTTGTGACCGGCTTTGCCGCTGTCATAAAGGCCTTTGAGATGCTTCGGGCTTCCTCGACTGTCGGGGCCCAGCTTTCTGCCGGTCAGCAGCAGGGCGTCGGAATGGTTTCTGCCCTTCAGGCCAAACAGAATACGGACGCGGAAAACCGGGCCATGCTGCAGGTCGCTGCGATCGAGGCCCAGGCGGAATCCGCCGAGGAGCACGAGCCCGACATCGGCATCTGCCGGGCCATGAACGCGACGCGGCGTCTGGACGCCGCCGAAAAGATAACTTGGGCCTATGGCACTGCCATGAATACCAAATATGAGACCGAGAAGAACACCCTGGTGATCAAGGTTGGAGCCCCGGCCGTGGCCACGGCCCAGGCCGGCGCCGCAGTCACCCTGTTCGGGACTCCTGATCTCAATCCTGGCGGCGATCCGGAACTGGTCAATGCCAATCTGGACTGGTTCTCCATTGCCTCGGCAAAAACACTGCGCGGAAAACAGCTTGTGGCGGCTGAAAGTTTTGCGGACAATCTGGGCTACATAGTGGCCACGCCCAGCGCCGAGGCCCTGAATAACCCCAGGACAGGTCTGCCGGACTTTCAGAGAGCCTCCAGCCTCAACGCCATGAAATCCGTGGGACAGTTCCCGATCAAACAGTTCGTGGCCTGGAGCGGGGGACCGGGAGACGAGGCAGATGGCCGGATCAGTGCGAAGGAAGAATGGATGAACTATGTCCGCGACACGGCCAGTCCGACTCCCCTGGCGGAACTTGCCCGTCTGGGGCCAACCCAGGTCATGCACCGCAACGTCCAGGTGATGACCATGCTGCTGAAGATCCAGGACATGAACCGCGAGAATCTCCAGTCCCAGCTGCACGCCGCGGCGGCACTGCTTCTGGCCATGAACGCCGAGCGTGACCGCATGGCCGGCCTGCTGCCCGGGGGCAGTCCGGGCCGCGCCCCGGGCGGAAGGATAGCCTTGGCAGGGGAGAAAAAGTAATGCGCTTCCGGCCTGCGATACACTGGCTGTTGCCCTTTCTGGTGACTTTCGCCGTTGTCGCCGGACGCCCGGCCCCGGCCCAGGCGGGGCTGATCTGCGTTCCGAGGCTGCTCCAGTGTTTCGCGACCATGGGCCAGGGTGATTTCGTCAAGGGCGCCCGTCAGTGCCTGGGCGCTATCGGAGACTGTGCGAAAGATCCTGTGGCGCAGATTCCCAGACCCCCCGTCTATCCGCCGCCGCCGCCGCCCTTTGTTGTGCCGGGAGTATGTCCTGCCACCCCCGTCGGGGGCCTTCCCCTGCCCTGTGTAGGGCCCGGAGGCTGCAACGGGATGATGCAGATCATAGACGATACTATCAGCAGCCAGCTGGTGTTGCCGACGCAGGACCAGTTTGCCGTCATAGAAAAGCAGATCCTGAAATACGCGGCCGAACTTCAGGAAAACAGGACGAAAGCGGGCCAGCAGTCGACAGCCCTGGAATCCAAGAAGGCCGAGCTGGAAAAGCAGAATACAGATTCCAAAGGCCGCAACAAGCGGAACGTCTCGGCCATCAAGGCCCAGTACAGATCAGCGAAAAATCATCAGCCCAGTCTGGAAACGGGCCGGAAAATGACAGGTCTGCGTTATCTGGACGGTATGGAACAGATCAGCAGGGGAATTGCAGCCGCCATCCATGAGGAGCTGTTCCAGCTGTATACCCTGTCCGCCGGCCGGGTGGATCCTGAAAGCCCCATGCGGGTCAAGACCATTGAGGCTATCAACCAGTTCATGCCCCGGGAATTTGTCCAGGTCATGGCGGGCGGCCAGCAGGTCTTTACAGGAACGGCCAATACAGACGTGGCTTTCATGAACCAGTCCTATCCCGCCCTGCGGAACGAGATGGAGCTGGACACGCCCCTGAAACAGAAGGCGGGGGCCCTGTTCCTGGTGTCCCTGGCCGGTGATATTCCCCGGGAACCCGGGGGGGACGAATGGAGAAACGATCCCGGCCGGGCTCCGGCCTGGAAAACAGCCTATGACAGCAGCCAGCAGGCACGGTCTCTGGGAGTTTTCGCCTATAGTTATCGCATGCTGGCGGAGCGTTTCGTGCCGGAGCGCAGCAATCTTGCTGTCCAGGCCAGCCGGTGGGTCAAGGATATGATGCGTCTGGCGGGAGAGCCGGATTCTGTCATCAATGCCGTTCCCGATGCGGTCAGCGCCTACCGTGTGGAAAAAACCCTGTATAATTATTATTCGGGGAACCATAATTTCCTGGCCCGTCTGGCCGGGATGGGCCCGAAACAGCTTGAGGAAGAGTTGCTGACCCTGAACATCCTGTACCTGCGCCGCGAGGAAAAGAACAGACAGGACCAGCAACTGCTGGCCGTGATCCAGGGGGCCATCCTGAACCTGTTCAACGAGATGCGCATGCGCAGCAACCCTGACCTGCGCCGCGTCGCGGCCGGCATCCTGCCCGGCGGCGGTTCTTCCGGGCCGGTTTTCGCCCGGGGTGGCAATCCGCAATGAGGGGGCCGGAAACCTGAAGGCGGAAATTTCTCCGGTTTCTGCCTTTCGTTGACCGGAAACAGGGTCATGAAGCGTATAGCCTTTTTTGCTGCAGAGACTCCGGAAGCCCGCGAAGCGCGGGAGAAACTGGTCCGTCTTTATGGCGATACACCACCGGAGAAGGCCGAAGCCATTGTGGCGCTGGGTGGGGACGGCTTCATGCTGGAAACCCTGCACAGGGTCATGAAAAAAAACGTCCCGGTTTTTGGCATGAACCGGGGGTCTGTCGGGTTTCTTCTGAACGAATACCGGGAAGACAGCTTGCCCGACCGGATTTCGCGGGCCCAGAAAGTGCCGCTTCACCCCCTGCGCATGACCGTGGAAAGGGCCGATGGCACAGACACAACAGCCTGGGCGATCAACGAGGTGTCCCTGCTGCGCGAAACCCGCCAGGCGGCCCGGCTGCGCATCCTGGTGGACGGGGTCGAGCGCATGTCCGAGCTGGTCTGCGACGGCGCCATTGTAGCCACGCCGGCCGGCAGCACGGCCTATAACCTGTCCGCCCACGGCCCCATCATTCCGCTGGGAGCGCAGGTACTGGCCCTGACGCCCATCAGCGCCTTCCGGCCCCGGCGCTGGCGCGGAGCCCTGCTGCCCCACACTTCGCGCATTACCTTCGAGGTGCAGGAGAATGCCAAACGCCCCGTCAGCGCTGTGGCCGATTTTACCGAAATCCGCGACGTGGTCCGCGTCCACGTGCAGGAAGACCCGGCGATCCATCTGGTCCTGCTGTTCGATCCGGAAATGAACCTGGACGAACGCATCCTGAAAGAGCAGTTTGCCCCCTGATGGCCGACGCGGATAAAAAATCCCTGAGAAAAGATCTGCTGGCCCTGCGTCCGCATCTTGCACAGAAGTTTCCCGATGCCGGCCGGCAGATTGTGGCCCGGATCCTGGCAGACATCCCCGTCGGGACTGGCGATATTGTGGCAGGCTATATGCCGGTGCGGGGAGAGGTGGATATCCGCCCGGCGCTGGAGGCTTTGCATCAGCGCGGTATCCGCTGCGTCCTGCCGGCGGTGCGGGAGAAGCGTACAGCCCTGCAGTTCCGCCTGTGGTCCCCGTCCGCGCCCATGGAGCCGGGCGTATATGGCATTCCGATGCCTGTTGAGGGGTCGCCTCCGGCTGTCCCAACGGTGCTGCTGGCCCCTATGGTGGGCTTTGACCGGCAGGGCTGGCGCCTGGGATACGGGGCGGGAGAATATGACCGCACCCTGGCGGCCCTGCGGCAGGCGGGGCCTGTCCGCGCGGTGGGCATCGCCATGGCGGACCAGGAGGTGGCGGACGGGATCCCCCATGAGGGGCATGACCAGAAGATGGACTGGATCGTGACCGAGCGCTATACCCTGTGCCTCAGGGGAGAAACATGAGAATCCTGTTTCTGGGCGATATCATGGGCCGCAGCGGGCGGGAAGCCGTCCTGCGCCATCTGCCGCACCTGAAATCCGCCCTGGATCCTGACATCATCATCGTGAACGGCGAGAATGCCGCCGCCGGTTTTGGCATCACGCCTGACATCTGCAGGGAGCTGTACAGCGCCGGCGTGGACTGCATCACCACCGGAAACCACGTGTGGGGCCAGAAGGATCTGGTGAAAACCATCGACAAGGACCCGCGCCTGTTGCGCCCCCTGAACTATCCGGAAGGAACACCTGGCCGTGGCCTGGTGGCGCTGGAAGACAGAAAGGGTCGCAAGGTGGTGGTGGCCAGTCCCCAGGGCCGTGTGTTCATGGACGCGGTGGACGATCCCTTTGCCACACTGGACAAGGCCCTGCGTCCCTGGCCGCTGGGATCCGCCGTCCAGGCCATTGTGGTGGATATCCATGCTGAGGCCACCAGCGAGAAAATGGCCATGGGCCACTGGCTGGATGGGCGCGTATCGCTGGTAGTGGGCACCCATACCCATATTCCCACAGCGGATACCCAGATCCTGCCCAAAGGCACAGCCTATCACACCGACGCCGGCATGTGCGGCGACTATGACAGCGTCATCGGTATGGGAAAGGCCAACTGTATCGAGCGCTTTCTGCGCAAGACGCCGGTAGAGCGCATGGCCCCCGCCGACCAGGAAGGCACCGTGTGCGGCGTATGGGTGGAAACCGACGATAAAACGGGTCTGGCGCTGCGGGCCGAGCCTGTGCGCATCGGCCCCCGCCTGATGTCCCATGTACCGGTGAGGGGCTGAAGACATGCATACCATGACCGACGCCGATCTGGGGCTGGACTCCCCATGCCAGAGGGCGGACGCAGACCAGTCGCCCCTGCCTCTGGTGCTGGTCGCCGCGGTGGTGCTGGTGGACGCGGACGGGCGGATCCTGCTGGCCCGGCGGCCGGAGGGGAAAAGCATGGCTGGTCTGTGGGAATTTCCGGGTGGCAAGGTCCATGAAGGCGAAACTCCGGAACAGGCGCTGGTGCGTGAACTGGCCGAGGAACTGGACATTACCACCCGCACGGGTTGCCTGTTTCCCCTGACCTTTGCCAGCCACCGGTACGACAGCTTTCACCTGCTGATGCCCCTGTACGTCTGCCGCACCTGGGAAGGAACCCCTGTACCGCGGGAGGGGCAGGAGCTGGCGTGGGTCTGGCCCCGGGATCTGGGAAACTGGTCCATGCCCCCCGCGGATATTCCCCTGATAACAGTCATCAGAGAGCGACTGTAGGAACCTGGTCCAGAACCCCCTGCCATGAGTGGATTGCCGATGTTTTTCGGGAACCGGAGCGCAGCGTACGTTACGGTACGTGAGCACCGGAAGCGCAGAAAAACAAGGCAGGACGCCGTGGCAGTCAGGGTTTGGGGCGGGTTCCTGGACAATTTGCCCTCCTTCTGGTAGGGTCCGCCCCGACCAGACAGGGCATAACATCATGTCAGACGTGATTTTTGAACCTGGCTCCCGGATCAGCGTCCGGAGCCTTTATATCGGCCAGCGCCTGAACCTGAAGATTTTTGAGGGTGCGCCGCGGCTGGGATCCTCCCCCCTGCTGATCCATGCGGGAGAGCGGGGCTGTGCGGCCCTGTTCCGCTATGGCGCTGTTGTCCTGTTCAACCTGGATCCCATGGAGGAAGTGGCCTTCCTGAAAGGCCTCCAGGCCATTGTGGCCGACCCCGTGGACAGCCGCGAGACCGACACCGCCGAGATCCTGATCGACCCGGAACAGCCGGAAAAGATCGTGGACAAGTACATCCGCATGCGGGCCGGCAATGTGGAGAATATCCAGATCCTGGCGGACGTCCTGGCCAAAAGCGTGGCCATGTCCTGGTACGAGGCCAACATTGCCGAAAGCTTCGAGCGTATCGAGCCCATGGCTGATGAGCTTCAGCGCCGGGGCCAAAGCGGCCGCCGGACCCGGGAGCTTCTCAGCCATATCGGCCAGAGCCTGCTGATCCAGTCGCGCATGGCCGGCCGCGTGGAAGTGGAAGACAAGCCCGACATGCTGTGGGACCGCCCGGACCTGGAGCGGCTGTACATCCAGCTCGCCAACGAATATGACCTGCGCGAGCGCATCACCCTTCTGAACCAGAAACTGGCCGTGATCCACCAGACGGCCGAAACCCTGCTCAGCCTGCTGCAGAACAAGCGCAGCCTGCACGTGGAATGGTACATCGTCATCCTGATCCTGTTCGAGATCATCATGTCCCTGTACGACCGGTTCTTCGCCGGCTTCCTGAACGGGGCGGGGTAAGTCTTTACCTCTCCCCCTGAGGGAGAGGTCGGCCCTGCGCAGCATGGCCGGGTGAGGGGTAATAGCTTGTGGAGACCGGAATGACCCTCAGATCCCTGTTTCTGTCCCTGGTTCTGGTGATCCTGTCTTTCCCCGCCCTGGCAGCAGAACAACCGGTTTATGATCGCATCATGAAATCCGGCACCATCCGGTGCGGATACTTCACCTGGCCTGCTTTCCTTGAAAAGGATCCAAATACCGGAAAGTTCAGTGGTATTTTTTATGACATCATGGAGGAGTTGGGTCAGAAGCTGAAACTGAAAATCGAATGGGCGGAAGAAATTTCTCTGGCCACGATGTTCGAAGGTTTTAAAGCCGGCCGCTATGATGCGATCTGTGGCCCTGTAACTCCTTCTCCGGAAAGAGTTCTGTTCAGCGATTTTACAATTCCTGTTGGCTACATGCCATTTTATCTGTTTTCCCGAGCCGATGATGCCCGTTTCGATAACAATTTTTCAGCCATCAACAAAAAAGAGATCCGGTTTGCGTCAATTGACGGGGAACTGGGATCAACAATTCTGGGAAATGAATTTCCGCTGGCGACGGCTGTTTCACTGCCCCAGATGAGCGATGGCGGACAACTTGTCGAGACAGTGGCTACAGGCAAGGCGGACGTAACGACCACGGAAGCCGTTGTGGCCTTGACCTACATGGAAAACAATCCAGACAAACTGAAAATCGTCCCGGGTGGACCTTTGAGAACCATGTCTTTCAGCCTTGCCCTGCCGCTGGGGGAGAGCCGCCTGAAAACAGTTCTGAACTTTACCCTGCAGTACATGCTGGATGAGGGGTTTGTTGACCGGATATACAGGAAACATTCCAAATTCGAAGGGGTGATCCTGCGTCCTGCCAAATCGTGGGCAGAAGAGCGATAGATGACAGATCCTGTTCTGAACCCGGCTGCGGTCCATCCGGCCCTGTCCCCGCTGATCGGGGCCATGGCCCGGGCGGGCGTGCGGCGGGTCATGCTGTACGGCTCCCGGGCGCGGGGGGACAATCAGGTCCTGTCAGACATCGATCTGGCCGTGGACTGGCCCGGGGCATCTTCGCAGGATCGTCTTTACATCCGGGATCTGGTTGACAATGCCCGCACCCTGCTGGACATTGACTGTGTTTTTCTGGACAGTGTCCAGGGCGGGTTCCGGGACAATATCCTGAAAGAGGGAAAAATTCTCTATGACTCAGGCCACGGCCGGTCTCCGGTATAAACAGCTGGGCGATGCCCTCGCGCGGCTGAAGGAAGCGGTGGAAAAACCCGCCAGCACCTGGGGCAGAACCGATGTCGTGGTTCAGCGTTTTGAATTTACGGCCGAGCTGTTCTGGAAAGTTCTGAAATATGCCCTGGAACAGCAGAAGGAAGAAGCCCCGTTTCCCAAACTTCGTCTGAAAAAAGCCTTCCAGGCCGGATGGATCCGGGACGAACAGATCTGGCTCCGTATCCTCGATGATCGCAACCTGACGTCCCACATCTATAACGAAGCCATTGCCGCAGAAATTGCCACCCGTGTTCCTGGCTATTTGTCCGCCATGGAAAACCTGTATGCTGTCCTGGAGAAAATTCTGGAGCTGAAACAATGACCACCGCATCGAACCGCGTTTTCGCAAGTCCTCTGGCCAAACGTCTGGCCGCTGAGAAGGGCGTTGACCTGGCCAGCATCAAGGGTTCCGGCCCTAACGGGCGCATTGTCCGCGCCGACGTGGAGGGGGCAAAGGGCGGCGGGGCCGTGATGTCCTTCCCTGCCAGTGGCGGCAAGCCCATGCCTGGCGGCGTCGACGCGAAGATGCTGGCGGACAAGCTGGGCATGCCCTACACCGCCATGCCCAATTCGGGCGTACGCAAGACCATCGCCCGCCGCCTGCTGGAATCCAAGCAGACTGTGCCCCATTTCTACCTGACTGTGGACTGCGTCATCGATGACCTGCTGGAAGGCCGGAAAAAGCTCAACGACCAGGGCAAGGTGAAGCTGTCCGTCAACGATTTCGTCATCAAGGCTGCGGCGCTGGCCCTGCGCAGGGTCCCGGCGGCCAATGCCTCGTGGACCGACGAGGCCATCCTGATGTACCAGAATGTGGATATTTCCATGGCCGTGGCGACCGACGGCGGCCTGATTACGCCCATCATCAAAAACGCTGATACCAAAAGTCTGGGCGTCATTTCTGCCGAGGCAAAGGATCTGGCGTCCCGGGCCCGTGACGGCAAGCTGAAGCCCGAGGAATTCATGGGCGGAAGCTTTTCCATCTCGAACCTGGGCATGTACGGCATCCGGCAGTTCGACGCCATCATCAACCCGCCCCAGGCCTGTATCCTGGCTGTGGGTGCGGGAGAGCAGCGGCCTGTGATCCGCGACGGCGCCCTGACCATTGCCACGGTCATGACCTGCACCCTGTCGTGCGACCACCGGGTGGTGGACGGCGCGGTGGGCGCGGAATACATTTCTGCGTTCAGGGCCCTGATCGAAAACCCGCTGGCCATGCTGGTCTGATATGGCCGCAGGGCCGGATCTTTTTTCACCCCTGCAGCTCGGCGATCTGACCCTGAAGAACCGGATGGTCATGGCCCCCCTGACGCGCAACCGCTCTCCTGGCCATGTTCCCGGCGACATTGTGCGCACCTACTATACCCAGCGGGCCTCGGCAGGGCTGATTATCACCGAAGCCACCCAGGTCAGCCCGCAGGGGATCGGGTACGTGGACACGCCCGGCATCCACACGGAAGACCAGGTCCGGGCCTGGCGCACGGTGACGGACTCTGTTCATGCCGCCGGGGGTCTGATTTTCTCCCAGCTGTGGCATGTAGGGCGTGTATCCCACCCGGATTTCCACAACGGAGAACTTCCCGTAGCACCATCTGCCCTGCCTTTTCCGGGCAAGGCCCATACTCCTTCGGGAACAAAGCCCATGGTGACGCCCCGGGCGCTGGAGACAGAGGAGACCCCGGGGGTGGTGGAACAGTACCGCCACGCCGCGGCCATGGCGCACAGGGCCGGCTTTGACGGGGTCGAGATCCACGGCGCCAACGGATACCTCATCGACCAGTTCCTGCGCACCGCCAGCAACCACCGTACGGACGCGTACGGGGGCAGCGTGACCAATCGCATCCGCTTTGCGCTGGAGGTGGCCGAAGTGGTGCAGTCCGCATGGTCCCGGGGCCGGGTGGGCTTTCGCATCTCCCCCCATTTCACCAGCTATGGCATGGGCGATACGAACCCGGCGGAGACGTACACAGCCCTGCTGGCCGGGCTGGAGCAAATTGGTCTGGTCTATGTGCACCTGATTGAACCTGCGGACACCCCTGCGCAAGCCCGTCTGGGCCCGATGCTGCACAGCGTGTTCCGGGGCCGGTTCATCCTGAATGGTGGTTATACGCAGGAAACGGGCGCGCAGGCCATCGCCGGGCAAGTGGCGGACGCTGTCGCTTTTGGCCGCCCCTTCCTGGCCAATCCGGACCTGCCGGAACGGTTCAGCCTGGGCGCCCCCCTCAACACTCCTGATACGGCCACCTTTTACACAGGGGGCGAGAAGGGGTATACAGATTACCCCGCGCTTGCGGCCGCATAAGAACCCCCGTCTGCAAAGAGGTTTCCCGCACATACAGATATTCAGGGCCGGACGGCCGGTACAGCGACAGAAATACCCGACTGTCCCGCAGGGCACAGACTTTCCACCGACCTGTACAGAAATTTCCACCAGCTGGCCGCACAGGAAAAGCGCGGCACGGACTATGAGATCTTCAGCGACCGGGGACAATCCTGCCAGTGGCTGGTGGCGGCCATCCACGGGGGCTGCATAGAGCCGGGAACATCCCGGGTTGCCCGCCGGATCAGCGGCGGGGATTTCGGCCTGTATGTGTTCGAGGGATTGTCCAGGCCGGATCGGGATCCTTTTGCGCTGCATATTACAAGCCATTGCTTTGACGAGCCTGCATTTCTGGCCATGGCAGGACAGTATGACCATGTCCTGTCGATCCATGGATGCCCGGCCGCTCGCCAGACGCAGATCTTTCTGGGGGGCAAAAACACAGCCGTCGCGGAACAGCTGGGAGCTGCCCTGTCGGGGGCCGGATTCAGGGTCCATGTTACAGCCGCCAGCCATATGTATGCCGGAAGGCTTGCACGGAATGTCTGCAACCGGGGGCGCATGGGCTGCGGCGTCCAGATAGAACTGACGCAGGCCATCCGCGAGAGCCCTGCCCTGGAAGACCGGGTTTCAGCCGTCGTCAGGCAGGTGCTTCTCGCGGCGCAGCCATGAGCCTTGAAGGCCCCTGGTTACATGACCCTGCTGTCCGGACCCTTGTCAGAGCCCATGGAACAGGTCTTGTCCTTGTCTGAACAGGTTTTGTCGCCGCAGACAGGGCAGCTTTTTTCCCCGCAACAGCATTTTTTACAGCACATCATGCTGTAGGCCGGACAGTAGCCGGTCATAGCCGATGCCAGGGGCAGCAGGCCGATCAGGCCCACCCAGGCCCACGGTTCATGGATTACCAGGGGCATGTACAGAAGGCCAAGGCCCACCACAGCCCTGAAAAACCGGTCCAGGGGACGTACGTTTCCATCCATCATGATATCCTCCCTCAGGTTGGGTTACATGACTGATATGGGGGCCTGCGGTTGAAAAAACAGGGTTGACCGGACGGGAAAGTCTACAGACC
>JALYJY010000023.1 GCA_030775045.1 Pseudomonadota bacterium
GTGAAATGGTAAAAAGAAACATCATCCGACCAGCCCATGCTCCTTCAACCCCTGAAGCACCTGCTGGCTGAGGAGTTCATGGCCACGGGCGTTTGGGTGGAGACCGTCGGCCAAGCAGGCTCTCGCTGCTGGCCAGGCGCTGTTCCCATGTCTCAAACACCCGCAGGAAGGGGACTTTTCGTTCAGCGCACAGTTTCTGCAGGTCGTCGTTGTACCGGCGAATGTGGGCCTGCTCGAACCGGAAGCCGGTGATCTGCGGCAAAAGGCCCCGGCGAACGGGATAGCGGGCGATATCGGCTCCTGCGGCCGTCGGTCCCACGATCAGGGTTTTCCATCCCATTTTCTGCACATAATCCAGCATCCCGTGCCACATGAAGATCCGGTCCGGCCAGGGACAGGCCTGTACTCCGGGCCCGACGCCTTCATAGACGCACACGTCGTTAACGCCCAGGGCGATGATCAGGATCGCCGGGTTCAGACGCGTCACGTGGCTGTTGAGCGTGTGCCAGGCATCCAGCGTCGTGTCGCCGCTGACACTGGCGTTCTGGACACCGTATTGCAGGGGGAATTCCCGGGCCAGCTTCTGGGACAGGCGGCTGGCCCAGCCCAGGCCTTCCTCGTCAAAAAAACCCGCCGCGATACTGTCCCCCAGAACGCAGATCTGCTGGACGACCGGGAAGGAAAATGCAACAGCGCCTGGCTTCACAGCCAGACCTGCCGTGCCAGATGGTCTGCTGCCATCAGGCCGAACAGGGCGAACAGGTACAGGATGGAAAAGCCGAACATGCGGCGGGCGGAGCGGTCGGTGGGATCGCGCATGACGCTTACCGCATGGCGGATGAACATGAGGCTGAGCAGCGCTGCGCAGGCTCCGTACGCCTTGCCGGAAAAGCCCAGGAACCATGGGGCCAAGGCCACGGGCAGCAGCAGCAGGGTGTACACCAGCATCTGGATTTTCGTGGCGCGCGGGCCGGCCACAGCGGGAAGCATGGGGATGCCGGCCCTCAGGTAATCGCCGTTGCGGAACAGGGCCAGCGCCCAGAAGTGCGGCGGCGTCCACAGGAAAACCAGCAGAAACATGAGCACGGGAAACAGGCTGACATCGCCCGTCACAGCCGCCCAGCCGATCATGGGCGGGAAGGCTCCGGCGGCACCGCCGATCACGATATTCTGCGGCGTGCGGCGCTTGAGCCACACGGTGTACACGAAAATATAGAACGCCGAGGCGCAGGCCAGCAGCCCCGCCGCGACCCAGTTCACCGCTACGCCCATCAGCGCTACGGCAGCTACGGTCAGCACCACGCCAAACTCCAGCGCCGACTGGGGCGCCATGCGGCCCGCAGGGATCGGCCGCCGCTGCGTGCGCTGCATGATGGCGTCGATATCGCGGTCGTACCACATGTTGATGGCTCCCGCCGCGCCGGACGCCAGCGCGATGCACAGGATGGCCACGCCGGCCAGCAGAGGGTGGATATGCCCCGGGGCCAGCAGCAGCCCCACCACGCCGGTGAAGACTACCAGCGACATGACGCCAGGTTTCAGCAGGGCGATGTAGTCGCGCAGGTCGGCGGTCGGGGTGGTGACAGCAATCTGGCTCATGTCACGTGCGGCTGGACTTCGAACTGGTGGAACGGGGGTGGCGAGCTGACCGTCCACTCCAGTGTCGTGGCGCCCTCGCCCCAATAGCTGGCTCCCACCTTGCGGCCGGCCACCACCGTGTACACGGCGATCACCACAAACATGACAGCTCCGGCGAAGGAAATGTAGCTGCCGATCGAGGCGATCTCGTTCCACCCCGACCACGCATCCGGATAGTCGATATACCGCCGCGGCATGCCCGACAGGCCCAGGAAATGCATGGGGAAAAACGTCAGGTTCACGCCGATGAAGGTGACCCAGAAATGCACGCGCCCCCAGAATTCGGGGTACTGACGGCCCGACATCTTGCCGATCCAGTAATAGAACCCGGCAAAGATAGTGAACAGCGCCCCCAGCGACAGCACGTAATGGAAATGCGCGACTACGTAGTAAGTGTCGTGGAGCACCGTGTCGATGCTGCTGTTGGCCAGCACCACGCCGGTGACTCCGCCCACGGTGAACAGGAAGATGAACCCGATGGCGAACAGCATGGGCGTGTCAAAGCGGATCGACCCGCCCCACATGGTGGCGATCCACGAGAAGATCTTGATCCCCGTGGGCACGGCGATGATCATGGTGGCAGCTGTGAAATAGGCCCGCGTGTCTACGCTGAGGCCCGTGGTGAACATGTGGTGCGCCCACACGATAAAGCCCACAAACCCGATGGAAATCATCGCGTACGCCATGCCCAGATAACCGAATACGGGCTTTTTCGAGAAGGTGGAAATCACGTGACTGACGATGCCAAAGCCCGGCAGGATCATGATGTAGACCTCGGGGTGGCCGAAAAACCAGAACAGGTGCTGGAACAGGACAGGGTCGCCGCCGCCCGCCGGGTCAAAGAACGTGGTGCCGAAGTTCCGGTCGGTGAGCAGCATGGTGATCCCGCCGCCCAGCACCGGCACGGCCAGCAACAGCAGGAACGCCGTGATCAGCATGGCCCACACGAACAGGGGCATCTTGTGCAGCGTCATGCCCGGCGCGCGCATGTTGAAGATGGTGGTGATGAAATTTACCGCACCCAGGATGGACGATGCGCCCGCCAGATGCAGCGCGAAAATCGCCATGTCCACCGACATGCCCGAATGCCCGACGGCGCTGGACAGGGGCGGATACAGCGTCCAGCCCGTGCCTGCGCCCTGGTCCACGAACGCCGACCCCAGCAACAGGAGGAAAGCGGGAATGATCAGCCAGAAGCTGATGTTGTTCAGGCGCGGGAAAGCCATATCCGGCGCGCCGATCATCAGGGGCACGAACCAGTTGCCAAAGCCGCCGATCACCGCCGGCATGACCACGAAAAACACCATGATCAGGCCGTGGGCAGTAATCAGGGTGTTCCACAGCTGGCCGTCGGGCGCGCCATCGGGAGTCATCATGAACTGCACGCCGGGCGCCTGCAGCTCCATGCGCATGTACACAGAAAACAGCCCGCCGATCAGCCCCGCGATCACGGAAAAAATGATGTACAGCGTCCCGATGTCCTTGTGGTTTGTGGACAGGAACCAGCGCGTGAAAAACGGCGGCTTGTGGTCGTGGTGATGATCGTGAGAGCCAGGGGCGTGGCTGGCGGCGTGGGCAGTGTGATGTGCGGCGGTCATGGTTTATTCCATAAATCAGTCAGTTTGAGTCGAAGGAGCAGGGTCTGCGGAGCCCCGTATAAAATTTGCAGGATGGCGTACAGGACCTGACATATCACCAACGACCTGGGGCTGGTGGCCCGGCGCGAAAGCCCAGTTATCCACCAGGTACTGGCGGGCTTTGGCCAGGTCTGTTTTGGCCAGCGCGGCCCAGCCTTCAAACAAATTCCAGGGAACAACCCACACCTCGGCGGGCATGAAGGCGTGGTTGGTGCCACAGATTTCCGAGCACTGGCCGAAGTATACGCCCTCGCGCTCCACCCGTGCCCAGGTTTCGTTCAGGCGGCCCGGGACAGCGTCTTTCTTCACACCCCAGGCCGGCATGGCCCAGGAATGGATCACGTCGCGGGCGGTGACCAGCAGGCGGATGTTTCTGTTCACCGGCAGAACGATAGGGTTGTCGGTGGACAGCAGGCGGATCTGGCCGGGCTTCAGGTCCCTGTCGGGCACCACATAGCTTTCAAAGGTAATGTCCCCGTTGTCCGGATAGGTATATTCCCATGCCCACTGGAATCCGGTGATCTTCAGGGTCAGATCGGCCTTTTCTGTCCTGTCCATGTCGTACAAAATCTTGAAGGACGGAATGGCAATCACCACCAGAATTACCACGGGCAGCACGGTCCAGACGACCTCCAGCAGGGTGTGGTGCGTGGTGCGCGAGGGGTGCGGGTGACGCTTTTCGCTGAAACGCCAGCAGGCATACCCCAGCAAAGCCATGACAAAAACAGAGATAGCAATGCAGATGACCAGCAGGATGTGGTCGTGGAACCAGGCCAGCTGCTCCATGATGGGCGTGGCGGCAGGCTGCAAATTCATCTGCCAGGGAATGGGGGCGCCGGTGGAAATGTTCTCGGAGGCCATGGGGTTTTCTCAGCGAATGTCAGCTCTGAAACCCGCGCACCCTACACTGCTCTCCGTAAATTGCCAATGGCCTGGAAAGCCGCCGGCGATCAGGCAGTCCGGAGACTGCCTGATCCGGTGACGGATTATTCTGTTTCAGACTGGAAACGGTGTTTTTTCTCACCGCGATGCTGATAGCCTTCGTCTTTCATCTTTTTCCGGGCTCCCGCTATTTCTTCCCGGGAGACCTTGCCATCCTTGTTGGCATCCATTTTTGTAAACATCTCGCTGGCCTTGCGGGTATGGGCAGTGACCATTTCCTGCCGGCTCAGGAAACCATCGCCGTTCGTATCCATTTTGCTGAAATGTTCACCACCTGTCCTGCCCTTGCCTCCATCCATGCCGGTTTCGGCCAGTACCGGACCACAGGCAAGAACGATACCTGCAAGGGCCAGCGATGCTATGGTTTTCTTCATGATATCCTCCTGGTTGCTAATACAGGCATGACCTGCCATGCCAGTTGTAACAACAAATATGTTCTAAATATGTGCCGGAAAGAATTTTTCCAACACGTGTTTGCCATAATTCCTGTCTGATATGTCCGGCTATGCGCTGTGCAAGATTTTCCCGGAGTCCCTGATGAAAAAAGCCTTCCCCGTCCTTCTTGCCCTCCTGCTTTGCGGAATCGTCCCTGCCCGTGCGGATGAGGTCATTTCCACCCATGGAAAATGGACGCTGAAATGCGCTGCAATCAAGGAGACAAAAAAGGAAAACTGTATCATTTCCCAGACTGTGGTTGCCATACCAAAGGACAAGGGAAAGCCCACGCCAGGAGTGCTGGGTGTGGCGGTGGGTTACCAGAAGGATAACCCCAAACCCCAGATTGCCTTTAACATTCCGCCGCAGGTTGACGTGAAAACCGGCCTCGGTTTCAGGGTGGACGAGGGTGAAAACTTTTCCATTGCCATTGACGCCTGCAGCAAGGTCAAATGTCTCGCCCGGGACTGGCTTGCCCCAGATATTGAAAAGCTGATGTCTACGGGAAAAACAGCTCTCATCACCTATGTCATCCCACCGCAGAAGGAAAGGCTTGGCATAACCCTGGACCTGGAGGGTTTTACACCGGCCATGAAGGCCCTGCGCACCCGGCTGGGCAAGGGCTGACGTCCCTTTGTGCAAGAACCTTGTTTCACGGAATACGCCAGGGTAACGTCTGCGTCCTGCCGATCTGAGGAGGAATATTATGGGTGACGTTGGTGGCGTTTCGGGCGACAAGCTTCGCCAGTACATCGAAAGACTGGAGCGCCTGGAAGAGGAAAAGGCCGGACTGGCCGCCGATATCCGCGATATTTTTGCCGAGGCCAAGGGCAACGGCTTTGACGTGAAGATCATGCGCCAGATCCTGAAGCTGAGAAAAATGGAAAAAAGTGACCTGCAGGAACAGGAAGAGCTTCTGGATCTTTACAAGCAGGCTCTGGGAATGATATAGGATATGCTCCCGGTCAACGGATAATGGCCATCTGACTTCGGTTTCTCCGCTTCCGGTGCTCATGTACTTGCATGTATACTGCGCTCCGGTTCTCGAAAACCTTGTCATCTGACCCATTCTGCATTGACCGGAAGCATATCCTCCGGGAATGGGAAAAATAATGATGAAACGGCTTGCGGCGCCTGCCCTTCTCCTTGCCATTCTGGCCGGACCTGCCGTGCCCGCCATGCCGGCGCACGCCCATGGCGCCGTGGCAACAGCCACATCGGGGGCTATCGGCGGCCCCTTTGTGCTGACGGACCACACCGGAAAGACGGTGACTGAAAAAATCTTCCTGGGAAAACCTTTCCTGGTCTATTTCGGCTTCACGTCCTGCCAGGATGTCTGTCCTGTGACCCTGTCCTCCGTGGCCCAGGCCCTGGATATGGGCGGAGAGGGAGTAACAGATATCCAGGTTCTTTTCATTACCGTTGACCCGGATCACGACACCCCGGATGTCATGAAGAACTATGTGTCCGCCATCCATCCCCGCCTTGTGGGCCTGACAGGAAGCCCCGGACAGATCCAGAATGCGCTGAAGGCATACCGGGTCTATGCAGCGCCAGCAGAAGATCATACCGGTGGCCACGGATCGCGGCGTATGAACCATTCGGACATGGTTTTCCTGATGATGCCCGATGGCAATTTCCATGATGTTGTGGCCGGCTCTACATCTCCTGCTGACATGAACCGGACTTTCAGGAATCTGGTGGCCCCTGCCTCCTGACAACCGGCCTCCTGTTTTTTTACGCTTGAAAGCAGGACCCTGCCCCTCTAAAAGCTGACTCAACCGGGGCCACAGTGCCCGGGGTCTCTTTCAGAAGGATGCACTCCCATGGATCTGAAGTGGTTCTATTTCTCGTTCAAAGGCCGCATCGGCCGCAAGCAGTTCTGGCTGTATGGTGTCCTTCTGTTCATGCTGTTCTATATGGCGGCCCTCATTCCCCTGATGGCGGTCCAGTATGCCCTAGGCGCTGAACCGCCAGGCGCCTATGTTGGCTACGCTCTGTTTGCCGTTGTCTATGTCATCATGGTCTGGGCCAGCCTGGCTGTGTACGTCAAGCGCGTCCACGACCGGAACCGGTCCGGCTGGTTCCTGCTGATCCAGCTGATCCCCATTGTGGGGGCCATCTGGCTGATTGTTGAGGCAGGCTTTCTGAAAGGCACAGAAGGACCGAATCGTTTTGGTCCCGATCCCCTGGCAGGAACCCCCGGTATGCCCTCGGCACCGGCAAGGACTGTAACCACAGCCTGAACCTTTCCCGCGGGGATTTCCTTGGCAGAACAACCTTCTGGCGGAGACCCCCTCGGGGACCTGGGCAGGCGCCTTGAAAAGGCAAGGGAAGCTGCAGGCCTTGATACGCCTCCTTCCCCTGGCGCTTCAGGAAAGGCTACCGGGGCAGGCGCCAGAATCGGGATCGAGCTTGTCTCGGCTGTTCTGGTAGGCACCTTTCTGGGTCTGGGGCTGGACAGGTGGCTGGGGACAGAACCCTGGGGACTGGTTGTGTTCCTGTTCGCCGGCTGTATCGCCGGGATCCTGAACATCTTCAGGGCCTTCCGGCAGGTTCCGGTACAGGGAGAGGAAACAGGAAACAGGACGACAGGCAAGGACTGAAAGGATAAAAGGACGTGGCAGGACCGCTGGAACAGTTTCAGATCAGGCTTTACGAGCCCGCGCTCCATGTGGGCGGAATCAACGTTTCCTACAACACGTCCGCCCTGTTCATGACTATCGCTGTATTCCTGTCCTGTGCCCTGGTGTTCCTGGGCATGTCCGGAGGCAGGCTTGTCCCGGGGCGGTGGCAGTCGCTGGTGGAGTTCCTGTACGGCTTTGTCCGCAAGCTGGCCACGGATATCGCGGGGGAGAAAGTCCTTCCCTTCATGCCCATCCTGTTCTCGATCTTCCTGTTTGTCCTGCTGGGCAACCTGCTTGGCATGATTCCATATACCTTTACCTATACCAGCCATATCATCGTCACGTTCTCCCTGGCCCTGTTTGTCTTCCTGCTGGTCACCATCATCGGATTTGTCCGGCACGGGCTCCATTTCCTCAGTCTGTTTGTGCCGGCCGGCGTTCCCTGGGCCCTGGCGCCCCTGGTGATCGTGATCGAGCTGGTGTCCTATTTCGCCCGGCCCGTCAGCCTGTCCGTCCGTCTTGCCGCCAACATGCTGGCCGGACACATGATGCTGAAGATCTTTGCCGGTTTCAGTGCCAGCCTGGGCCTCGCCCTGGGGGTCACCGGATATCTGGTGGGCATCCTGCCCATCATGATGAACATTGCCCTGACCGGTTTCGAGATCTTTGTGGCCGTCCTGCAGGCCTATGTGTTCACCCTTCTTTCCTGCGTCTATCTCCGTGATGCTTTGGAGTTGCATTAGCGTCCGGTGTCATCTATGTAACCCCCATCTTTCATCTTTTTATCAGGGAGATCATCCATGGAACTTCAGGTCGCCAAAGTCTTCGCCGCCGCGCTCGCCATGCTGGGCACAGCCGGCGTGGGCATAGGCCTGGGAAATCTGGTCTCGAACTGGCTGGCCGCCATTGCCCGCAATCCTGGCGCCGCGCCCCAGCTGCAGCAGACCGGCATTATCGGCATCGCCCTGACCGAGGCCATCGCCCTGTTCTCGCTGGTCGTGGCCATGCTGATCCTGTTCGTCGCCTGACAGCCGTGACGTTCTTCCGGGACAGTTCCATGAAGCGTGCTTTCTTTCTGTCAGCCCTGGCAGGGACGGCTGTTGCTGTATTCCCTGCCATGGCGGCTGAAGGAAAACAGGGATTGCCCCAGCTGGATCCCGCCTATATTGCCCCCCAGATTTTCTGGCTGGTGGTGATATTTTCCGCCTTCCTGGCGTTCATGTTCTTTCTGGGTGTTCCCCGGATTGAACGTACTTTGGCCCGGCGGCACAAGGTCATTGCCGATGACATCGACCAGGCCTCTGCCATGAAAGCAAATGCCGATGCCCTGGTGGCCCGCTACCAGGAGAGACTGGACAAGGCACGGCAGGAAGCCCAGGCCTTTCTTGCCGCAGAATCCTCCCGCTTTGCATCAGAATCGGCTTCCCGCCACGCGACCCTGTCCGTCAGCCTTCTGGGCAAAACCCAGAAAGCCGAAACCGCCCTGGCGGAAGCGCGGCAGAAAGCACTGGCAGCCTTGGAATCGGCAGCTGCCGGTCTGGTGAACGATGTGCTGTCCGCCGTGTCAGGCAAGACCGCAAACTCCCCCGACAGCGGCCACGCTGTCAGAAGCGTTGTGGAGTAAACCATGCCCGCTGCAGAAGCTGTCACAGAAACCGTTCAGGAAACTGCTCTGGAAGCCCACGCAGCCCCTGTCGCAGCGCACGGCGGCGGGATCCTGTCCCATGCTGAAGTGTGGCTGACCGTTGCCTTTGTGATCTTTGTGCTGGGCGTTTTCAGACCTGTGAGACGGGCCATCGTTACCTTTCTGGACAAGCATATGGCCCGGGTCCGCTCCGAGCTGGATGAGGCCCGCCAGCTGTGTGAGGATGCCCGCAGGGTTCTGGCTGATATCGAGCGCAAATACCAGAACGCCATCGGTGAGAGTGAAACCATTCTGGCCCACGCCCGCGAACAGGCAGCCCATATCCGTTCCGCCGCCGAAGCCGAACTGGACCGCCACCTGAAACGCCGCGAGCAACAGGCCATGGAAAAAATCGCGCTGGCCGAAGCTGCCGCGATCCAGGACATCCGCAACCGCCTGGTGGACCTTGTCATGACAGCCAGCTGCCAGGCTCTCTCTGCAAAAATGTCCACTGCGGACCAGAGCCCGCAGATCGAGCGGGATCTGGCCGAGATTTCCCGGAAGCTGCATTAGGTATCCGGAACAGCCTTTCCCATATGATGTCATCCTGAGCGGAGCGTCACAGCGTGACGCGCAGTCGAAGAATCTGATCCAGCAAAAAGATCCTTCGGTCGTTTCACTCCTTCAGGATAACAATAACCGACTTTTACAGAAGTCTGCCGCCGTTAAGCTGTTGTTAACACCTCCCCCTGTAAACAGGACATGACAGTGCAACACCGGACGAAGGGAGGCTTCCATGATTTTGACCCACAAATTCAGAATTCCAGCCCGCACCCTCAAACGCCACATTCTGGGCGTGTTCCGGAAAGCCCTGTTCAGCCAGCCCTCGCGGTCCCTGTTGACAGGATATTTTGATATCTCACTGGGCCGCGTGGTCATGGGACAGCCCTGCCCTGTCCACAGCCGGACGCTGCATCACGCGCACCTGCAGGCCGACAGAACCTGCCGCGGCCTGTCGGGCAGCTGTCACCTCAGCAGCTGAAAAAAGACCATAAATCTGTTCACAAACCCGCTGCCGTGAGCGGATTGCCACCGTCTTCCGAGAACCGGAGCGAAGCGTACGTAAAAGTACGTGAGCACCGGAAGCGTAGAAAGACAAGGCAGGACGCCATGGCAGTCAGGGTTTGAACAGGTTTGGTCGTTGACACCCATTCCATCGGGACCTATCGTCGGAAACACCCGTTGTTTCCGGCGATGGTCCGTTCATGAAAATCCTCGTTCCAGTCAAACGTGTCATTGATTCCAATATCAAGGCCCGCGTGAAGGCCGACCAGACCGGGGTGGATCTGGCCGGCGTGAAAATGTCCATGAACCCCTTCGACGAGATTGCGGTCGAGGAGGCCCTGCGCCTGAAAGAGGCTGGCAAGGCCACCGAGGTCATCGCCGTCACCATCGGCAGTGCCGCATGTGTGGAGACCCTGCGCCAGGCCATGGCCATGGGCGCGGACCGGACTATCCATGTGCCCACCGACCTGGAAACCCAGCCCTTGGCGGTGGCAAAGGCCCTGAAGGCCGTCGTGGCAAAGGAAAATCCTGACCTGGTCATCATGGGCAAGCAGGCCATCGACGACGACGCCAACCAGACCGGCCAGATGCTGGCCGCCCTTCTGGACTGGCCGCAGGGCACCTTTGCCTCGAAAATTACTGTAAACGACAACAAAACTATCACCGTCATACGGGAAGTGGATGGCGGGCTGGAGACGCTGGAGCTGACCCTGCCTGCCGTGGTGACCACGGACCTGCGCCTGAACCAGCCGCGCTATGCCTCCCTGCCCAACATCATGAAGGCGCGGCAGAAGCCTGTTACAACCCTGTCACCGCAGGATCTGGGCGTGGACATGACCCCGCGCCTGAAAACCCTGAAGGTGACCGAACCGCCAAAGCGCAAGGGCGGGATCAAGGTCTCGTCGGTCCAGGAGCTGGTGGACAAACTGCGCAACGAAGCCAGGGTGGTCTGAAATGGCGATTCTCATTCTGGCAGAACCTGTCGCCGGAGCCCCCTCCCCTGCCACCCTCAGCACCATTACCGCTGCCCGCAAGCTGGGCAATGACGTACATCTGCTGGTCGCCGGCCAGGGCATGGATGCCGCAGCAAAAGCCGCCGCGCAGATTACCGGGGTCAGCAAGGTTCTGGTGACGGACCATGCCTCGCTGGCACAGGGACTGGCAGAAGCCCTCGCGCCCGTCGTGGCCGAAATGGCGAAGCAGGGATACAGCCACGTCCTAGCGCCCGCCACGACCTTTGGCAAAAACGCCCTGCCCCGCGTGGCCGCGCTGATGGATTCGGCGCAGGTGTCAGACGTTATCGCTATCCACGGACCCGACACCTTTGACCGCCCTATCTATGCGGGCAATGCCATCGCTACAGTCCAGTGCGCCGATCCGGTCAAGGTTCTGACCATCCGCCCTACCGCCTTTGACGCCGCGCAGGCCACGGGCGGAACCGCAGCGGTGGAGACCGTCCCTGTCCAGCCCTCCGTAACTGTCCGGTCGCGGTTTGTGGGGCTCCAGAAGGCCGAATCCGCACGGCCTGAACTGACCTCGGCCCGCGTGGTAGTCTCCGGCGGCCGTGGCTTGGGATCAAAAGAGAACTTCAAAATGCTGGAAGCGCTGGCCGATACCCTGAATGCCGCGCTGGGCGCCAGCCGGGCCGCCGTGGACGCCGGCTATGTGCCCAACGACTGGCAGGTGGGCCAGACGGGCAAGATCGTGGCACCGGAGCTTTATATCGCCGTGGGCATTTCGGGCGCCATCCAGCACCTGGCGGGCATGAAGGACAGCAAGGTGATCGTGGCCATCAACAAGGACGAGGAAGCCCCGATCATGAAACTGGCCGACTATGCCCTGGCCGGCGACCTGTTCACCCTCGTGCCCGAACTGACCGCGGCACTGGGGAAGAAGACATAGAGATACCCGTTGCGTCTTTGTGTCATCCCGACCGAGCGCAGCGAGCGGAGGGATCTTTTTCATAAAAAGAGATCCTTCGACTTCGCATCCTTTCAGGATGCTTCGCTCAGGATGACAATAAAGGGAAGCAGCAGAGGCCGCTACGAACTGACAACCACCGCCTCCTCGTCCAGACCCAGGGGCTCGAAGCGGGTGCGGAACAAGGCGATGGCGTTTTCGTCAATAAACATGGCCCCCGGCGGCATGTCAGCGGTGCGTTTCAGAACGCGGGAGCGAGTCACGTCATCCGGGCACTGCAGGGCGTAGAGCCTGGCTGTGGCTCCCCAGGCAGCGGCTTTTGCACGGGCTTCATCCCGCTCTACCCGTGTCCAGAATCCCTGATCGAAAATTACGTCCTGTTCGCGCTGCAGAAACTGCCCGATCATCTTCCAGATCATGCCCTCAACCCGCTCCAGATACTCCTGAAACAGTCCCTCAGGCGGGTTGGAACCATAAAAATGGATCATCCACTCGTCCAACGTGAACCGGACAGCGCCTGTCTCCTGCTCCAGCCTTTTTGCAAAAGTCGTCTTCCCCGCGCCTACAAACCCGTGGATCAGGTGCAGGATTGGTTTTTTTCTATTCATCGGCCCTCACAATTCCTTCCGGAAAGTATTCTGGCATGGTTCAATGAGCCACTTCAATGGACAGGGACAGACAATGTATTTCCGCAAATCCTGTATTTTTGACCTGGATGGAACCCTGTGCCACGGAGAGGGTCATACGGATGTTATTGACCAGTTCATGCAGCGGATAACACTGTTTGCCAGCGGGATTACACGTATTGAACCCGGCCCTGATCTGCGCCAGCTGCTGTCTTTATATTACCGGAAATATGGAACAACAGTCCGCGGTCTTATGGAACATTACGAGGCAGACCCGACAGAAGCCAACGAATTCGCTATCAATGGGATCGACTATTCTGTCATTCCTGCTGATCCGGAACTGGCCGCAGCAATGGAAAATGGCCGCAGGGCGGGGCTGGACTTCGGCATTTTCACAGCCTCACCCCGCCGGCATACGGATCTGGTTCTGGGTCGGCTTGGCGTGGATCCAGACCTTTTCAACCTGGGAATTTTCACGGCAGACCACGTCAATTTTTCTCCAAAGGTATCCGTATTCGGATCCATGCTTTCATTTATGGGGATCGATACACCCCGGAAAGCCTGCATGCTGGAGGATACAGTCAAGGTTGCAAAGGCCGCGAAGGACGCCGGAATGCAGGCCGTTCTGGTGACTGATGACCCACAGGCCAGGGAAAAGCACCCTTTCATCGATCTGGCAGTGTCCGGTGTATGTTCCTTTCTCCGGACTGTCACGGCTGCCAGAACCCGGGCAGGCCGACAGCTGTATCTTCCCGCTGTACCCGGCCTGTAGAAATCAGGGTTTTCCCGTAACCCGTCCCGCGTACTGCTCCGGCTGGCCGGCGGCCATCAGGGGGAATTCCTGTGCCAGGCGATCCAGCAGGGGTACGACCCAGCTGTCCACCTCCTCGCGCCCGAAATCATGCAGTACATAGCCGGAGACCCTGTCCCGGTGGCCCGGGTGGCCGATGCCAAGGCGTACGCGCCAGTAGTCCGGCCCCACATGCTGGTCCAGGGAACGCAGGCCGTTGTGTCCTGCGTGGCCCCCGCTCTTCTTGATGCGCACCGTACCGGGCACCAGGTCCAGCTCGTCGTGGAACACGATCATGTCGGCCGGGGGTACCTTGTAGAACCGCAGGGCCTCGCCCACCGCCTGGCCGGACAGGTTCATGTATGTCTGGGGCAGCAGCGCCAGGACCTTGCGGCCCTCCACGGTCCCTTCTGCAATTTCGGCCTGGAAACGCCTGCGCCAGGGGGAAAAGCCGAAGCGGCCGGCAATCACCTGGACCGCCATGAAACCGATATTGTGGCGCTGGCGCGCGTGCTGTTCTCCGGGATTGCCCAGTCCGACGATCACAAGCATGATAATCCCCAAAGGAAAGGGGGGGCACCGTCTCCGATACCGCCCCTCTCACAATACCCTGATACGGTTTTATTTTCCAGGGGCTGGCTTTGCGCCAGCTGCAGGCTTCGCGCCCGCAGCACCAGCCGCCGGCTTGGCACCCGCAGCAGGTGCAGCCGCACCGGCAGCCGGAGCCGCAGCGCCCGGGGCTGCAGCAGCCCCTTCTGCTGTAGCAGCAGCGGCAGGCGCAGCCTCCTCCACAGGAGCAATGGTCGGCGCGGCAATGGTGACGATGGTGTAGTCCTTTTCCTGGCCGGCCGGTGTAACGCCGGCAGGAAGCTGGACACTGGCCAGATGGATACTGTCGCCCATGTCCAGGTTGCCCAGATCCAGGACGATCTTTTCAGGAATGTCCGAGGCCCGGCAGTTCAGGGACAGGGTATGGCGGACAATGTTCAGGACGCCGCCTGACTTGATGCCCGGGCACTTGTCCGCGTTGATGAATTCCACGGGAATTTCAACGGCGATGATGGAATTGGCGCCCACCCGCAGGAAATCCACATGGATGGGGCGGTCTGTCACAGGGTCAAACTGCACATCACGGGGCAGACAACGCTCGGCAGCGCCGTTGACTGTCACATCCACAAGGCGGGTAAAGAATCCGGCCTTGTTGATGGCTGTGGTCAGCTCTTTTGCGGTGATGGAAACAAGAGCCGGGGCAGCCTTGTTGCCATAGATAACTCCGGGAACATGGCCCTCGCGGCGTGTCTGGCGGGCGTTCCCCTTTCCGGCCCGTTCACGCGGCATGGCTGCCATCGCAGTGACTTTCGTCATGGTTTTCTCCTTGGATACAGAATTGCTCCGCCAGCCTCCAGGGGTGCGGCGAAGTGGGGCACTGGATAACAGCAAACCCCCGCCGGGTCAAGTTTTTGGCGCGGGGGAAGGCACCAGCGGGCGTGAAGGCTGAACCTGCCAGTTTTCAATACGCAGGGACACCCATCCCCCCAAAAGACCCGTCAGGGCTGCTGTCAGCTCCAGATAAGCCTCCCTGGGTGTCAGGGCCCCACGGTCGGCGGCCAGGGACAGGACCAGATTGCCGGGATCTGACACATCCAGGGCCACCCGGCTCCCTTTGGCGATGTGCATAAGGGCAACAACACCTGCGGGCATATTTCTTCCAAAGCGATCCATAATCCGGATGCCCAGCCGGATCCCGGAAATACCGGAACCTTCAGGCAAAGTGTGCGTCAGCCTGTGAACGTCCTGGTACAGGGCGTTCAGCGTCAGCATTGTATGTGTGGTATCGCTCAGGACCAGTTGTGTATGGGCAGTCATGGTCTTTTTCCTTTTCCTGTCCGGGTTGCGGCCTGTCCGGCGGTCCGTACGGAAAAGGAAAAGGCCGCTGGATGCGGCCTTGCGGGGGTTTATGACAGGGTTTTCGCCTACAATATTCCGCGGCCGCCAGAGATGACGGAACCACAAAATCGGGAAAAGGCGAAAAATCCTGTCATGGGGTTTACCGTAAACTATTGCTTCTGAAAGTAAACAAGGAAATCCCGCCATGCCTGCTCCCCTTTTCTCCATCACCGGAAAACGCATCCGGGTTGCCGGGCACAGGGACTGAAGGATACATACGCCTGGTTCCTGGACCAGCAAGCAGGCGCTGTAGGGGACATGGCTGAAGCCCGGATATAATCAGGATTGCTGTCATCCCGGACAAGCGCAGCGCGATCCGGGATCCATTTTCTGTTGTCATCAAAAGAAAACTGGACCCTGGATCACCTGTAGCGCAAGCGCTTGCGCGGCGTGAGTCCGGGGGGACAGCTGTTTTTTATTTCCGCCTGAACCAGAAAATTCCCGTCTGTTTCCATTGCAACCCATGTTGTCCCATGATATACCATAAGAACCCATCCCTGCGGGATCCGGTACGGCCAGAACCGGGGAAAGAGAGCGCCCATGGCCATCTTCCTGTCCACATATACCAACAAGGTGGACAGGAAAGGCAGGGTTTCTGTTCCCTCTTTGTTCAGGTCAGAACTGTCGCGTGAGGCAGACCAGAGCGTCGTCGTGTTCCCGTCTCTCCAGCACCAGGCGCTGGAGTGCTGCAGCCGTCGGTGGCTGGAGGATTTCAGCGCAAACCTGGACCACATGGACCTTCCGGCCGAGGACAAGGACATCCTGGCCACCACCATTTTCGGCGGCTCGGTCGCCCTGCCCATGGATACCGAGGGCCGTATCCTGCTGCCCGGCAACCTGTTGGATTTTGCCGGCCTGACTGACCAGGCGGCCTTTTTCGGGGCCGGCGCCACGTTCCAGATCTGGGAGCCCTCGCGTCTGGCTGCCCGTTCGCTGCAGGCGCGCGACCAGGCCCGCGCCCGCAACATCAGCCTGCGCATGATCCGGCCGGGCAACAGCAACACTGGCGGAGGCCGTCCGTGATGGCCGCAGCCTTGCAAACTCCTTCCCCGTACAGCCATGTGCCCGTCCTGTGCGCCGAGGTGGTTGAGGCCATGGCCCCCGCCGCCGGCAAGGTTCTGGTAGACGCCACGTTCGGCGCGGGCGGCTACAGCCGCGCCCTGCTGAACGCCGCGCCCTGCCAGGTCTTTGGCATCGACCGTGACCCGCGCGCCATTCCCCTGGGACACGCCCTGGCCGACCAGTTTCCCGGACGTTTTACCCTGCTTCATGGTCCCTTCAGCCGTATGGAAAGCCTGCTGGCCACACAGGGGATCACAGCCGTAGGCGGTATCTGCTTTGACCTCGGCATTTCATCGCCCCAGATTGACGATCCGCAGCGGGGATTTTCCTTCCGCCACGAAGGGCCGCTGGACATGCGCATGGCGCAGGAAGGCCCCACAGCCGCTGACCTGGTCAACACCCTGCCCGAGCAGGATCTGGCCAAAATCATCCAGGACCTGGGCGAGGACCGGATGGCCCGGCGCATCGCCCGCGCCATCGTGAATGAACGGGCGACAGCGCCCATTATCACGACAGGTCGTCTGGCCAGCATTGTGCGGTCCGTGGTGCCGCGGTCGAAAAACGGCATCGACCCCGCCACCCGCACCTTCCAGGCCCTGCGTATCCAGGTGAATGACGAGCTGGGAGAACTGGAAAAAGCCCTCAGCGCTGCCGCGCGCCTGTTGAAGCCCGGCGGGCGGCTGGCCGCTGTCTCGTTCCATTCGCTGGAAGACCGCACCGTCAAGGAGTTCATGCGCAGGCATGGCGGACAGGACAGCGCGCCGTCCCGCCACGCCCCGCCGCATCCGGAACAGGGTCAGCCCCCCCTGTTCCGGACCCTCACCCGCAAGCCTGTCGAGCCTTCGCCGGCAGAGACTGCAGCCAACCCCCGGGCCCGCTCGGCCCGCCTGCGCGTGGCTGTACGGACAGACTCACCTTTCCCTTCTGAAGGACGGACCCCATGAAAAAGCGCTGGCGCAATACTCTCTGGCTGTCCCTGGCTGCTGTGTCGGGCGTGGTCCTGTTCCACACCAGCTATCAGGCACAGATCCTGGAAGACCGCCTGGCCACCCTGAACCGCCAGATCCTGGCTGAACAGGAATCCGTGCGCGTCCTGAAGGCGGAATGGAGTTATCTGAACGATCCCGACAGGATCGAGCGCCTGAGCCAGCAGTACCTTGTCCTCCAGCCCACAGCCGGAAGCCAGTTCGCTTCCCTGGATGGCATTCCTGAAAGACTGCCCGGCCTGCCGCGGGAGCGCTATTCCATCACCAGCATGCGGTCCCCGGCACAGGACACTCCCCCGCTCCTGCCCGCCCGCAGGCCCGCGCCCGCCCTGCCCGCAACACTGGCCAGCTTTCCCGGAACCAGCCCATGAGACAGAACACACCCGTTGAGCAGCTGTCCCTGCTGGATATCCGCCAGCCTTCCACCCGCCTGCGCACCGAGCCGGACAACAGTGGCGGCGTGTTCATGGAGCAGGCGCGCCAGAGACTCCGGCTGGCCAGCTTTGCCTTTATCTTCTGCTGCCTGGCTGTCTCCTGGCGGCTGGCAGAGGCCATGACCATGCGGCCGGACGTGGAGACCGGCCTGCGCCGCGCCGCCATCGTGTCCACCGCCCAGGGAATGCGGGCCGACATCACCGACCGCAATGGCGAGCTTCTGGCCACATCGCTGATGGCTGCCTCGGCCTATGCTGACTCCCGCCTGGTCCTGGATCCGGAAGAAACCGCGTCCCGCCTTGTAAAAGCCCTGCCCGGCCTGAACCGGAAAGAGGTTCTGGCCAAACTGAAAAGCGGCAAGCACTTTGTGTGGATCAGGCGTCACCTGACCCCGCGTGAGCATGCAGCCGTCCACCGCCTGGGACTGCCTGGTATCTCGTTCCAGCAGGAAGAGCGCCGCATCTGGCCGGCAGGTCCGCTGGCCGCCCACGCGGTAGGTTTTACGGGTGTGGATGGATCGGGTCTGATGGGGATCGAGCGGTCTTTTGACCAGACCCTGCGCACCTCGGCCACCCCCCTGCAGCTGTCCCTGGACATGCGGATCCAGCACATCCTGAAGCGCGAGCTGAAGGCCTCCATGGATGAGTTCCACTCCACGGGCGGCAGCGGCGTCGTCATGGATGCCCGCAACGGGGAAATCCTGGCTATGGTCTCGCTGCCGGACTTTGACCCCAACGCCCCGGCGGGCATCACCGACAGCGCCATGTTCAACCGCGCCACCCTGGGCGTGTACGAAATGGGCTCGACCTTCAAGATCTTCAACACAGCCCTGGCCCTGGAAAGTGGCCTGGCAGACCTGTCGGACACGTTCGACGCCACACGGCCCATCCGGGTGGGCAAATACTCCATCAGCGACTTTCATCCTGAAAACCGCTGGCTGACCACGGCCGAGATCTTTCGCTATTCCTCGAACATCGGATCCGTACGCATGGTCCAGAAAGTGGGTACTACCCGCCAGAAGGAGTTTCTGGAGCGCCTTGGCCTCACCCGCAAATCGGGGATCGAGCTTCCTGAAACCGGCATCCCACAGCTTCCCCGCCCCTGGAACGATGTCAGCGCCATGACCATTTCCTTTGGTCACGGCATGGCCGTCAGCTCCCTGAACATGGTCAGCGCCACAGCCTCTGTCATCAACGGCGGGACACTGGTCACACCGACCCTGGTCCGGCGCACACAGCTCTTTGAGGGCCGGCGCGTCATCTCACCCGAAACTTCGGACCAGATGCGCCGCCTGATGCGCCTGGTAGTCACAGAAGGCACGGCGATGAAAGCGGACGCCCGCGGCTATCTGGTCGGCGGCAAAACGGGAACAGCTGAAAAAAGCGGTGCAGGCGGATATGAGAAAAGCTCCCTGCTGTCCTCGTTTATCGGAGCCTTTCCCGCCCACGATCCGCAGTACATTGTGTTTGTGATGCTGGACGAGCCCCGCGGCAACGCCCGGAGCTATGGCCTCGCCACCGCCGGCTGGACCGCAGCCCCGCTGGCCGGACGCATCATCGCGCAGATGGGCCCCCTGACGGGAATGAAGCCGTATGACAGCAACAGTCCGGAGATCCGCCAGGCCCTGAAACTGGATATGCCCACCGGCGGCAAGGCGCTGGCGTCCTTTTCGCCGGATGATGGGGGTGGGGTCGGCGTCGGAGAGTAGGCCGCACTTTTTTGTCATCCTGAGCGCAGCAAAGGATCTTTCTTTCAGAAAAAGATCCTTCAGTCGCTGTCACTCCTTCAGGATGACAGCTATAAGGACGGAATTACACCACCGCAGCCCGTGGCGACGGAACCTCAGACAGCGCCCGCCCCACAGTCTCCAGAATATCCACAAGGCTGAAGGGCTTGGACAGAAACGAGAAAACACTCCCCGCCGCTTCTGCAGCCCGGGCCCGCTGGTGTCCCGACGGATAGCCGGTCATGAGGATCACCTGTATTTCCGGACAGGTCCCGGCCACATGCCCGGAC